>JAUWXH010000381.1 GCA_030616465.1 Planctomycetota bacterium
ACAGGCCTGGCGCTGGCTGATCGGTCCACGGCAGACCTTCGCGTTGTTCGGCACGGCCGCCGATGCGGCAGCGATCGGAGCACGTCTACAGGCGCTGTTGGCCACTCGTTGGCGCGACCGATGGCGAAAGGCAACTCAGCAAAAACGGCGCCCCGCAACCCCAACACCGCGTGCGCGAATCCACCAGTCCGCACATCGCCTCATCACTGGGCACCAGAGAAGATGAAAAATCAGAAACCAACCCTATGTTTACAGCAGTGGTCCGGGGACCCGACCTACACGCTGAGCCGCTTCGCCGATCAGCGCGGTGGGGTCATCCGCCCGTCTTCGGCAGCGCGAGTCGCCGGAAGTGCAGCTTCCAGGGGACCTTCTCGACCGTCTGGCCGTCCACCTCGGCGTACGGGTAGATGAAGAAGTTGAGCGGCTCGCCTTGCTGGGGCGGCTCGAGCACGAGATCGCGGCCGACGGTGAACGCAACGCGGTCGCTCGGCAGCTTGCCGAAGTAATCATCAAGCCGCTTCGTCTTCCACGCTTCGCTGGCGTCCAGGGGTACCCAGCCCCGTCTGGGGTCGTACGCCTCCGCCCAGCAGTGGTAGCCGCCGATCTCGCCCGCGGTTTTGTCCGCGGGAATCGGAAAGCCGATGATGAAGCGTGCCGGGATCTTCTGGCTGCGGGCCAACCCGATGAACACGGAGTGGAAGTCGGTGCAGTTGCCATATTTGGCATCGCAGGCCCAGAGCGCGTCGCCGCGGCCCCAGCCCTGGCCGTGCTTGCTGTAGCGCATGCTGCGGGTCACGTAATCGTAAAACGCGCGTATCTTCTGCGCGTCAGTCTCGCGGCTCGCGCTCTCCCGCTCAGCGATCTGGCGGATCAGACCGTCGATGGGAACGCGCCGCTGTGCAGCGAGATAACGGCCTGGGTCGAGCGGCGTGCCAGGCCGAGCGTCAGACTGCGGAACGCCCTTTGACGGCGAGCGCTGCACGACGAAGCGCATGACGAGTGCGCCACCTTTGGCGTTCTCCTTCCCGGCCGCCTCGAGGTACACGAAGCGGTTCCCGTTTTGATCCCGCGTCTCGCGGTGAGACCACGGGCTCTCGATACTGGTCGAGAGCACCTGCTGGTGGGCATTGGCAGCCGGCATCGGCACCCACACTCGGATCGAATCTGCGGGTCGTACGACCAGCGGTGTCAGGTCGACGCGGTACTCCAGCTCGTAGCGTGCCGACTGCGTCCACGGATCAAACCCGCCGGCGAGCACCGGCCCGCAAAACGCCGCGGCGACGAGTGCGGCTGATTGTCGAGCACGAGTCATTCGTCATCCTCTCCAAGCAGTTACCGCTTGGCCCGGCCTGGAAGGCTAGACTATCTTACGGCAGGTGGCCCTGGAGCCTCAACTTTGCCGCCGCTGAGTCGTCCCCAAGCTGACGTTGCGGCGGCTCGGCCGGCGACGTGCTCGGAGTTTGAGATGGGTTGGCGAGACCGTGACTACGCGCACGCTTGGGAAGGGGAAGGCGGGCGGGTAGTGCGCGGCGTGCACCTGCCGCCGCGGGGGACGCTGGCGCTGATCGTGCTGCACGTGCTCGCGTTCCTGGTCGTGTGGGGGCTGCCATCCGACGAGGGGCTCGATGTATCCGCGCTGTTGGCGGTCTCCGGCCCGGCCCCGCATCCGCTGGCCATTCTGGCGCACCCGGTCGCGACAACCCGCCTGGGAACGCTGGCGTTGGTGGTCTTCGCCGCCTGGACCTTGGGTGCCCGGCTGGAATCGCGCTTCGGCACCGCCCGGCTGCTGGCGCTCTACGTGTGCGGGAACCTGCTGGCGGGAGCGGTGTGCTTCGCGATCGCCGGCTGGCAGCCTGATCTGGCCGCGGCCGATCTGAGCTTCCCCGCCGGCGCATTGGTGGCATGGTGCGTGTCGGCGTGGCGCGGCTTGGCGGATGAGTTCTTTTCGCTGTTCGGCCGACTGCTGACTGTGGCGAAGGCCGCCGCGTTGGCGGCCGTCATCGCCCCCGGCGTGGTCCTGCTGCTAAACGGGCGGGGGGCAAGTGCTTTATTGGCGGGTGCGGCGGTCGGCGGCGTGGCCCATCCGTTGGTCGAGGGGCTGGCCGCTCTTCGACGCCGGCGAGCGCGGCGGCGGTCGCCAACCCCCACCGAGCACCGCCCCACGCGACCCGCAACCCGCCCCTCGCAGCCGGCACCCGACGAACCGGACATCGACGACATTCTGGCCAAGATCAGCCGCCAGGGACTGGATTCGCTGACGCAGGCAGAGCGTGACCGGCTGGAAACCGCCCGCCGGGCCAAGCAGCGTCGCCGCTCGTGATCCGCGGCAACGAACATGGGGAATGTCCCCGGTGATCGCTTGGTTATAGGACATACGGCGGGGAACGCCCGGCCGTTGGAGTTTCTGTTTCGATGCAGCCTGTCCGCCTTTCGGCCCGATGTAGAGTTTGGGATGTACGCGGGGGGCGCGGCGCGTATAATTGCCCGCCGTTTGGGAGACGTTGACAGCCTCACACGTGGTCGCTGCATAGTCGCGAGGATTGCCGCCGCATGTCGGACCGTTCCACAGCGCAACGGACACGCAGGATACTTCTGCTCTCATCGCTGACGGGCGATGACCCGGAGTTCCTCAGGGTCCTCAACGAGCAGGGGACGGTCCGCACCGTCGCGAACGTTGGCGAGGCCCTCGCGGCGTTGCGCTCGGAGACGTTCGACGTGGTGCTTACCAGCGCCTCCGACCTGCCCCCGCTGGCCCGCGCCGCAGTCCGGCTTCAGACCGAGCCGATCTTCGAAACGATCGGCCACGGGGTGTGCCTGGTGGACGATGAAGGTCGGCTGGTGTGGGTGAACCAGAAGCTGTCTTCCTACCCGGACGAGACGGTTGAGGCGGTGCGTAAGGCCTGTGCCGAGCTGTATCACGAGTTTGCGACCGAGCCGCCCCAGCCCGACCACCAGCCGCGCAGTCGCCGTCGCGACCTCAGCGCGGGCGAATTTGCGTTTGACCTGACGGTATCGCCGATCTGCGGTCCCGATGGGCAGGTAGCCCGGGTGGTCGCGCTGTTGGTGGACGTGACCGCGACGCGCTGGCTACAGAGGCGCATCGAGGCGATCGAGGCGGCCGGCCGTGAGCTGGTCCGGCTGGATGCGGATGCGGTGGCGGAAATGGACGTGGGGGAGCGCCTGCAACTGCTGGAGGAGAAGATTGCCCGTTACAGCCGTGAGCTGC
>JAUWXH010000128.1 GCA_030616465.1 Planctomycetota bacterium
CGATCGAATAGGCCGGCCCGTCGCACTCAGACGCCTGGGTGACGCGGTCGCCGAGGATGGTGATGCAGTTGTTGATAAGCCCGGTTTCGCTGGTGATCTGCCAGAACCCGTCGAAATCAGTGTAGATCAGCGGGTCGCCGCGGCCTGGCGCGTCGCCGGGCGGGACGGGACACCCGCCGCACAACGCGATCCCGATCAAGCTAATCAACCCCACGGACGTTCGCACCGCCGCACTCCTGGGGAACCGTACCTTATACACCCGGCGCACTGCGGCGGTTGCGGCGGCCGGTTGCCAGGATGTAACCGGTGGCGTGATGTTCGTCGCTGCTCGCCGGTGGACGGGTGGTCCGGCCGACCGCTACGATGCCGCCGCCGGTTTCCGGAGGTATGGCGTGATCCCCGATGTGGTTTGGTGGGTACTGCTGGCGCTTTACGCATTTGTCGCGCTGCGCTGGCTGTGGGTTCACGTGGAGCTTGCGCGCGCGGTTCGGGCGGGGCTGCTCGAGCCGGCCGTGCACGTCGATCCGCAACTGCCGCGCACGCGTGTGACGGTCATCATCGCCGCCCACAACGAAGCGGACACGATCGGGCCCTGCCTCGATCGGGTGCTCGCCCAGGATTACCCCAATCTGCAAGTGATCGTTGCCAACGATCGCAGCACCGATGCCACCGGGCAGATCGTGCGCGACATCGCCCGCGACCACGCAAACGTGCAGTGCATCGATATTGAGGAGCTCCCGGACGGCTGGTTGGGCAAGACGCACGCCCTGGCGACGGCGGCACCGCACGCCCAGGGCGAATACCTGGTCTTTACGGACAGCGACGTGGAATGGCACTCGGCCACGCTGGCGACGGTCATCGACCTGGCCCAGCGCGAGCGCCTGGAGTTCCTGAGCCTGTGGCCCAAGGTGATCGTGGCAAGCTTCTGGGAGCGCCTGTTGTTGCCGGCCTGCGGGTGGGTGTTGAACCTGTGGTTCCCGGGCGGGCCGGGCCGCATCGAATCCACACCCATCTTCGCCAACGGGCAGTTCCTGGTGATCCACAAACAAGCCTACGAGAAGATCGGCGGCCACGCCGCCGTGCGGGACGAGATGGCCGAAGACGTCGCGCTGGCGCAGCGGGCACACGCGGCGGGGCTGCGCCGCTATGTGGGTTTGGGGGTGAAGCTGTTTCGGACGCGGATGTACGAGAGCCTGCCGGAGATCATCCGGGGCTGGACACGGATTTACATCGGTGCGCTCCAGGCTCGCTGGAAGCTGCTATTCAGCGTCGGTGCCCTGATCCTGGGATGCCTGCCGCCGTTCGTGGTGCTGGCGGCGGCGGTGGTCTCGGCGAGCAGCGGCGGGCTCGCCTCACTCGGTTGGGCCTGGGTAATCATTGCGGCGGTACACCTGATCGCCATGTACAGCGTGGTGTATCGTCATTTCGGGCTGGCTTTCGACGGCGGCCCCTACATCTCCCTCTTTCCGCTGGCTTCGTTGGGCGTGAGCGTACTTCTGGTCTACTGCGTGTTCTTGATGGGTGGGCGCGGCACGATTCGGTGGGGCAACGTGTGCTACCAGGTGCGGGGCTCGCGGGCGGTGCGCAGCCGACGCGTCGCCGATTGACCGGCGCGTGCCTCCTCACGTGACGTCGGCTCAGCCATCAAACACCTCCTGCTCGATCAAATCGGCATAGCGCTGGACGACATCCGGCGGAAACGCGCCGTCGGGCCAGGCCAGTGCCAGGGTGATCCGGCCGCGAAATCTCGTGAAGGTGGGGTTCCAGCCGGGCGGGATATTCGCCACCCCCGCCCCCCAGAGGTTGGTCAACTCCGCGTCGAGGAATTGACGGATCGGCGGGTCAATTTCTCCGAAGAACGCGAACCCGGTGGCTATGGGGCGACCCCGCATGTAGTGGTCCACGACCCGTCGGTACTGCGAGGCGCGGAGCTGCGCAGTCAGCCGGTGGACCAGCCAGTCCGCCAGGTACGAGCGGCGTTCCAGATGCGCGCGTAACTGCCGGTCGATGTCCACCGCCAGGGCTCGTTTGTCCCCGATACGCTCTGCCGAAACGCGCAGAGGGGGCGCGACCAGGTAGTTGCCGGTTACTGGACGGCGAGGGAGATCAGGCAGACGCATCGGAAAAGCCAGATCGTAGAACGGCAAGGCACATCCGTGCTCACAGTGCAACTGGTGGATGGCGCGCAGCACACAGCCGGCGATGTAGCGGCTGTGTAGCGCGGGGCCGGACGGGGCGACGCGGCGAGCGTTGCGGCGCAGCAACTCCATCATCTTGACCGACCAGAACCGATGCAGACAACGCAGTCGGTGGGAATCGGCCGGACGCTCCGGGAGACGGTCGCACAGTGACGCCTGCTGCGCGCGCACCCGGGGGGGCCTTTCGCGGATCCATTGGCCCAACAGCCTGCAACGCCGCAAGGGGCCGAAGCCGACCAACGGATCAACCACGTCGCCGTCCGGCAACAAGTGCTCCGGCAACGGCGAGGACGGGTCCTTTGCCAGCCGATTCATCTCGGTGATGAAATGTTGGGCTCCCCCGGCGTCCATCAGGGCGTGGGGCCAGCGCAGGCACAAGCGGTGCTGCCGGTTCGGGCCGCGGTAGTGCTCGAGGTGTACCTGCGGGGGTTGAGAGATATCCCACCTGATGGAAAGGCGTTCCTGAGACAGTCTGTCCGCCGCTGCGGTCCAGTCCGCCTCGCCGGACAGATCCTCGTGTACATAATCCGGCCGCACCGGCGCGCCGTCATGCCGCCAGATCGGCCAGCCACGCCAGAACGACACCGCCGCGGCGCTGGCGGTTGTCGGATGCGCCTGCATTGCCCGTCGAAGCGCACTGACGACGTCGGCGGATTCAAGGTGACCGACGACATCCATCGTGAAGACCGCCGTCGCGCCCGGGTAGCCACGCCGCTTCATGAAATGGTCGAACGCGTGGAACCCGCAGTCGCAGGGGTTGAGTCGGCGGTCGCGTGTCACTCGGCTCTCCCGCTGGTGTCCTGAGCTGCGAGACTGTCGGCAAGGTCACCCGGATCAGCTCCGCGGCTCAGCCCACGCCGCGCCTCCGCGCGGGATGAAGTCTGCGGCTGCTCAGCCTGTCTTGTCTTGCTCTGGCACACGTGGCGATGCTACGCTGGGGGCGCCTGAGCGGCAACGGATGGCTTCAACCGACCGCGGCGGTGAACTGATGATTGTGTTCCTGTGGATTATGGCGGCGTCCTATCTGCTGGTCGTGGCCGCCTGGTGGTGGCACCTCTGGTACTACCGCGTCGGACTGGACTTGAACGAGTTCCGCCTGACACCGCTTTCGCAGTGGCCGGCGGACCGCCCGGCGCCGTCGCTGGCCGTGGTGATCGCCTGCCATAACGAGGAAGACGGCATCGAGGCCTGCGTTCGCAAGCTGTTGGCGCAGGATTATCCCAAGCTGCGGATCGTCATCGCCAACGATCGCAGCACCGATCGCACCGGACAGATTCTCGCGCGACTGGCCGCCGAGGACGACCGGATTCGGATCGTCGAGATCACCCAGCTCCCGGAGGGGTGGATCGGCAAGACGCACGCGCTGGTCCGGGCCGTTGCCGGCTGCGACGCCGACTACCTGTTCTTCACGGATAGCGACGTGCAACTCTCGCCGCACACGCTTGTCACGGTGATGGACAAGGTTTGCCGCGAGAACCTCGATCTCCTGAGCCTTTGGCCGCACGTCGAGCTGCGTAGCGTCTCCGAGCGGCTGCTGTCGCCGCCGGCCATGGCGGTGCTCAGCCTGCGGAGCATGCCGCGGGCTTCGGCCGAAGACGGCGCTTCCCAAACCGTGCTGGGCAACGGGCAGTTCCTGTTGGTCAAACGGAGTTCCTACGACGCGATCGGGGGTCACGCGGGCGTGGGGGCTGAGTTGGCCGAGGACGCGGTGCTGGCCGCCCGGGCGCACGCGGCCGGCCAACGCTGCTGGGCCGGATTGGGCAAAGGGCTCTTCGTGACCTACCGCGAAGGAGGCTTCGGACGGACCGTGAATGCACTGGCCCGCGTACTGATCGGAAGCCTCCAGAAGCCGGCCCGCATCCTGGCCGGGACGCAAGTGTTGCTGGCGGGCGGCTTCGCGCCCGTCTGGATCCTGCCGGCCGCGGCCGTCTGCCTGTGGGCCGGGTTGGATCGGACGCTCTGTTTGGCGTTCCTGGGGCTCGCCGTTCTGCACTGGCTGGGCATGTTACTCACGCTGCGCCGCGCGTTCAGGATCTCGTTGGCCAAGCGCGGCTCGCTGCTGTGGTTTCCGTTGGGTTCTGTAGTTGTGGCCGGCGTGCTGTTTTGGTGCGTATGGCTGCTGAGCGGGCGCGGGAGCGTGCGCTGGGGCTCCACGCGCTACCGGCTCAGCGGTTCGCGCATCGCCGCTGTCGTGCGCCCGTGATGACGCGACAGAGTCGCACGGGCGTCTCGCCCGTGAAGTTCGGGCGGGATGCCCGAGCCACCCGGCGGTGTTGGCGACTCCCAGGGACGTTCCAGGCGGCAACGGTCGCGGCGGGGCGCACAACGGGGCACACCACGTGACTTCACTTTGGGCGTAGCAACCCATGGCACGACTCCGTCCCGCACGAATTCGTATAGCGTGGCTACGGGGCCTGCGACGCCACGGGAACCAGCCCGCGCGGAGACTCGCAGCGCGCTGCCGAGAGTATCAAGGGGCATTGTGCGCGCATGTGTATGCTTCTGTGATTCCCGGTTACGCACGGCCAATCCTCTGCGGCGAAGGCAAACGGGATCTTCGCCGATTCACAGTTTTTCTTCACAATCATAGAAGGGCAACTTGACTTGTAGCGAACCGGCCGGTACGGTCGCGAACGATTGAATGGCGCGGTCACGGGGATTCGCGCCCGTGTTTTCTATACATGGAGCTTACGTTATGGCTAAAGCCGCTCGCCGCAAGAGAAGAAAAGTAAAGAAGTCCAGAAAGTGGACGCGCACCACCGCCGCTAAGCGTGGTCCCAAAGGCGTCGTACTCAATCTGAGCGCCTATCGCAACCGCCTGGTTGCCGAACGCGACGATATCGACAAGAAGATCGTCGCGCTCGAGACCGCCATGTCGGTCATGGGCGCCGCGGCTCCCGCCAAGCGTGCCCCCGCGCGCCGCACAGGCCGAAGGGTGGCCCGGGCCGCAGGTCGTCGAGGCTCGCTCAAGACGTATGTTGCCAAGGTGCTCCCGTCTGGCGGCGGCACGATGGCAGTCAAAGACGTCACCAGCCGCGTCCTGCGGGCAGGCTATAAGACGCGGAATAAGACGCTGGCCAAGAGCGTCGGCATCGCGCTCAAGCAGATGCCGAACGTGCGGAAGGTTGGCCGCGGTCGGTTCAGACTCAAGTAGCACGTGCTTGCACCTGCCGTCAGTCGTCCAAGTGCCCTGGAAGCGCGCGGCTGCAGTGAGTCCCCTTCTGCACCCGCGCTCCCGTTTACTGGAGCGGATCAGCGGAATTCATAAGCTGGGCCGGGCCCCCGTCGCAGCCGTCTCTGGTGTTGATCCGAAGGCAAGAGTGTACGCTCTGAGGCGCGCCCCGCGCGGGAAGCTACCGGTGCGTGGGACGGTCCTCATCTACCGTTGGTGCGCCCTGTACGTCAGGGGCGATGTTGTGCAGTCGGCCCAGCACGCCCGGGGCAATGCGCACCTCCACGACCGCCCGGCCGTTCTCGAATCGGCGGTCGAGAACCTCCGCGTAACGCTCGAGAAAGCCCAGGGCCCTGCCATCGCGGGCCGGCAATGAAAGCGTCAGCCGGCGCTGATCACCCTGAATCTGCTGGACGACTGCGGCTTGCAGGGCCTCCAAACCGGTGCCCGTGAGAGCGGAAATCAGCAGCCCGGTGGGATACTTCCGCCGCAGGATTGCCAGAGTCGCCTCATCCTCGATCGCGTCGATCTTGTTCAGCAGCAGCAACTGCGGCTTGTCGCCCACGCCCAGCTCCGCGAGCACGCCCTCGACCGCCCGGACTTGCCGCTGCGCCTCGGGACTCGATGCGTCCGCCACGTGCAGCAGCAAGTCGGCATGGATCGCTTCCTCCAGCGTGGCGCGGAAGGAAGCCACCAAGTGGTGCGGCAGATCGCGGATGAACCCGACCGTGTCCGAAAGCAACACGTGGCGGCCGTTAGCGAGTGCCCAGCGGCGGGTGAGCGTGTCGAGCGTCGCGAACAGGCGGTCTTCGATGCGTGTGCCGGCCGCGGTAAGGGCATTCATCAGCGTGCTTTTTCCGCCGTTGGTGTATCCGACCAGCGAGATCGTGAAGCACTCGGCGCGGGCGCGTACCTCGCGGATTTTCCGGCGATCGATCTGGGCCAGTTTGCGTTTGAGCAGGACGATGCGTTTGGCGGCGATTCGGCGGTCGATTTCG
>JAUWXH010000529.1 GCA_030616465.1 Planctomycetota bacterium
GGCGCTCGGCCGAAGAAACGGAAACGTTGACCCGCGGGTGACCGCGAACGAGGGAGAGGTGTTTGTATGACCAATGCAGAAACTGCCGCCGCCGACACCGCGGAGCGCAGCGCTGATGCCGACCAAGTCAAGGATGACGCCAATGGCACGGCGCCGACCGGGCACGAAGGAGAAGAGAGGTTGGTCGCCGAGGGCGAAATCGCGGGCGACTACCTGGAGGAGCTTTTGGACCTGCTGGACTTCGACGGTGACATCGACCTCGACGTGGAGGGGGACCGCGCCGTTGTGAGCATCGACGGCGGCGGAGATCTCACGAAATTGGTCGGCCGAAAGGGTGAGGTGCTCGACGCGCTCCAGGAGTTGACCCGGCTGGCCGTGCACCAGAAGACGGGCGAGCGCAGCCGGCTCATGCTCGATGTTGCCCAGTGGCGCAAGGGCCGTCGCGACGAGCTGTCGGCGCTGGGAGCCAAGGTGGCGCGCCGCGTGCTGGAGACCGGCGAGCGCGAGGAGTTGGCGCCGATGACGCCCTTCGAGCGCAAGATCGTCCACGACGCGGTGGCGGCCGTGCGCGGCGTGCACAGCGAGAGCGAGGGCGTGGAACCGTCGCGCCGTGTTGCGGTTCTCGCCGACTGACCCGGAGTTACAAGGGTGTAGTTCGCTGGGAGTGGCGTCGCAGCCGCGATGTTCGGAGGATGTTTCACGTGAAACACGCGAAGGTGCCGGTGCCTCCCGCCGCGGCCGAAGCGATCTTCGGCGACGCGGCCGACAGCGCATACCGATACGCGCAGATCCTGGCGGGAGCGGGTGTCGAAAGAGGACTCCTGGGACCGCGCGAAGTCAGTCGGGTATGGGACAGGCATGTGCTGAACAGTGCGGTGGTATCGGAACTGCTTACCGCGAACGAACGGGTCGCCGACATTGGCAGTGGGGCCGGACTGCCCGGCATACCGTTGGCGTTGGCGCGGCCGGACATCAGCGTGACGCTCATCGAGCCGCTGCTCCGGCGCAGCGACTTCCTTCGCGAGGTGATCGACGAACTCGGCCTTGATTGTCGAGTCGTGCGCGGACGCGCCGAGGACCGAGCGGTGCGGGACGAGGTTGGGGAGGTGGATGCGGTGGCATCTCGGGCGGTGGCTTCATTGGACAAACTCACGAAGTGGAGCGCACCCTTGCTACATGCGGGGGGCCGGATGTTGGCGATCAAGGGGGAGCGGGCCGAGGAGGAGATACGCGAGCATCGCCGTGCTCTGAGGAGGCTGGGCGTGACCGAGGTGAAGGTGATGAAATGTGGCGGGCGGTTCGTGGATCCACCGGTGACGGTGGTCGTAGGGTTTCAGGAGTCGCCGTGGGAAGAACGGTTCCGGGGAAGGAAACGCAACTAATGGTCGTTCCCGAGAGCGGGGGATCGCAAGCGATTCCGCCCGATGTTTCACGTGAAACGTGGGACGCCCATGACGCGGACACGCCGATCGGGGCGGAGGCCGAACGGGCGGTGCGGCTCATGCAGGCGGCGACGCAGGGCCAGCTGCCCCGGCCGGCGCGCCAACGGGTCTTCACTATCGCTAATCAGAAGGGCGGCGTGGGGAAGACCACGACCGCGGTCAACATCGCGGCCGCCTTGGCGCTGCAAGGATTGCCCACGCTCGTCATCGACCTGGATCCGCAGGGGAACGCGAGCACAGCTCTGGGAATTGAGCACCAACCCGGCACCCCATCTTCGTACGAGGTGCTGATCGGAGGCGTTCCCGTCGAGGCCGCGTTGCAGCGCAGCCCGCACAACGAACGCCTGTTCTGCATCCCGGCGACTATCGATCTTGCCGGAGCCGAAATCGAACTGGTCAGCATGGTCGCCCGGGAGGGCCGGCTGCGGAGCGCGCTGGCACAACTCAAGCGCCACGACTTCGACTACGTCTTCATCGATTGCCCGCCGTCCCTGGGACTGCTGACGATCAACGCATTGGTCGCCGCGCCGGAGGTGCTC
>JAUWXH010000023.1 GCA_030616465.1 Planctomycetota bacterium
CGGCGTCCCCAACCCGACGTCACAGGTCGTCTTCCTCGACTGGGACGGCGGTCAGGACGCGAGCGTGGAGAACGTCGGTACGTTCGATCTTGACCCGTTCGATGCGGGCGACCTGGGCCCCTACGCCGGGCAAACCGAGCTGATGAAGGATCGCATTCAGCAGATCGTGGCCGACCACTACGAGGACTTCAATCTCATTCTACTGAACTCCGACGATAACGCCGTGCCGATGGTCCCGCACTCGACGGTCTACTTCGGCGGCGAGAGCTTCGAGGCGTTCGCGGTTTCCGAGCAGATCGACACGTTCAACGCCGACCCGACGGACGACTCGATCATCTTCACCGGCGCCTACCGCGACGCGTTCTTCAAGATCCCCAGCTTCGAGCAGATGGCCACCGCGGTGGGCAACACCACTGCCCACGAGATCGGTCACCTGCTGGGGCTGGTGCACACCTCCGACTGCGACAGCCTGATGGACAGCACTTGCGGGAACAACAGCATTCTCACGCTCCAGTCGTTCAAACTGGCCGCGCTCGACGACACGGTCTTTCCCGCCGGCTGGCAAAACGCCCGCGAGCTGCTCGAATGGGCGCTCGGGCTGGTTGGATTGTGAAGAGACCGGCGAATTGCGAATAGCGAGTCGCGCGCTCCGCCACTATGCATTCGTCAAGTCCGCGCGACACTCGTGAACTGAAAGTCGCGGATCGTTATGGCCGGCAGGAGCATCTTGCCATAGTCGCCGGCCGCCTCGGTGGGGGCTGTGAACGCGACGACCCGGTTGAAGGTTTGCAGCGGGCTTTCGTGCCAGCGGAGGTCGATGAGTCCGGTCGTGACCTGCCCGTCCTTGATCAGAAACGTCCCGTTGCGAGTCATGCCGGTCAACGCGAAGTTCGCGTCGTTGGCGCAGGCGATGTCGCACAAGTCGCTGACGAGAATGCCGCGCTCGACCGAGGCGATCAGATCGTCCACGGCGTCACCGGCCGGACCTTCGCCGGACAAATGTACCGCGTCGGGCAGGTATGACGGCTCAACGCCATGCTCCTTCGCCATGAAGCGGTCGTAGTTGAGCCGCTTGAGCACGCCGCGCTCGATCCACGTGTGGCTATCGCTCGGCAGGCCCTGTCGGTCGAAGCCGTTGCCGAGCAGAGCCGGATGGTCGGGGCGGTTTTGCAGCGTGAGGCGCTGGTCGATGATCCGCTCGCCGAGCTTGCCGGCGTAGGGGCTGCCGCCGGCGTGGTACGTCCTGGCGTCCGCGACGCGCAGCATCGGCCCAAGCAAGCCCGCCACCGCCGATGGTGCCAGAATCACCGTGTATCGCCCGGCGGGTATCTCGCGCGGTTCGGCCGAGCGTTTGGCCGTCTCGATGGCGACGCGCGTCCGCGCGACTACGCCGAGGTCGTCAATCGAGCGATTGGCACTGCGCGCGACCCCGGTGGAGTTTTCGCCGCCGGCGGTCAGGCTGAACTCGGCCCGGCCGCGTTGCTCGTAGGCGAGCAGGCCGGTGTCCGCGGCCAGGCCCACGGCGCGCACGACGGTGGAAACCCAGCCTGTCGCCTCGAGCCCTTCCGCCTGGCATAGCTCGATGGCCCGTTGCGCCTCGGCGATCCGCCGTCCGCGCCCTGCCGCGGCCGTCTCCATACGCAACGTGGGCAAAACCGGATATCGCTGTGGCGGCAACGGCGGGAGGTACTCGGGGTCCTCCGGCGAAGCCTTCGCGGTCTCCTCCGCCTGGCGTACGGCGTCGCGGACCGCCTCGTCGGACAGGTCCGTCGTGGTGGCGGTGCCGCTCTGCTGCCCGAACGCCACCTGGATAGAAAGCGTCTGCTGCCGGGCTCCGTCGTTCTCGGCGATCCGGTTAGCCGCGAAACGCGTCGTGTCGCCGGCGCGATCCTCGAGCGAAACGAAGGTGTGATCCGCCGTCGCTGCGTCGATCGTGATCTCCGCGAGCCGGCCAAACGCGTCGCGATCGATCAGGTCCGTACGCGCCGGCGAGTAACCCCTTCGGCGACTCTTGGGCTTGGTGTCGGACGGGGGCGGCGTGGATTGAGCTGGTCCCGCCGGCTTCTCCTTCGTCGGCGCTGCGGCACACCCGCCCAAGTACGCAGACGCGGCTCCAGCAGAGAGATAGCGCACGAACTGGCGACGCGAAAGATGCAACTCGTCCGTCATAATCTCCGAACTCCGAAACCGAAGCGCGCCGGCTCAGCCCGCTGCTGCACTAGGAAGCCGCGCCTGCCGTGGTGGGACTGGGCACCGATGCCCCGGCACCCGCCTGCTCAAGGTACCACTTCACCGTCATCGGCACGCCGACTTCGTAGGTAACGGTCGGCTGCCAGTTGAGCAACTTGCGGGCCTTGTCGGCGGAGAAGTATGAACGCCGCCCCATGAGCCAAACCGCGTAGCGCGTGACGAACGGCGGCTTCTGCCAGCGGAACAGATGACCGACGCATTCCAGCACGAAGCCGGCGAAGTACGCCAGGCGGTACGGCACGTGCCGCTTGACCGGCGGGGCGTTGCACGCCTTGGCCCACAGGTCGAAATACGCCTGCTGGGTGATCTCGCCGTCGTTGCTGCAACTGAAGGCTTCGCCGGCGGCTTCAGGCGTGCCGGCGGCGGTGATGGCGGCCTCGGCAATGTTGCCGGCATACACCACGTTCAGCCGGTTGTCGCCCCGCCCGAGAATCTTCGCCTGTCCCCGCTGGATCATGGCCACCAGGCGGGCAACGGTCGTGCGGTCGCGCGGGCCGTAAATCCAGGCCGGCCGGATGACCGTAACCTCGATGCGGCCGCTGTTGTGCGCGTCCCAGACGATCTGCTCGGCCGCGACTTTCGAGCGGCTGTAGTAGGCCCACCTGTAAAGCTTGTATCCCAGCGGAACGGTCTCGTCGATCGTGCCGTCCTTGGTGTGGTAGCCGTAGGCGCTGATCGAGCTGATGTGCAGGAAGCGTCTCACGCCGGCGGCAATCGCCGCCTCGACGACATTCCGCGTGCCGTCGATCGTGATGCGCTGGAACTGCGCCCACGGGCCCCAGTCGCCGACCTTGGCGGCCGAGTGATAGACGACCTCGACGCCGCGGCAGGCGTGTTCCAGCGAAGCCGGCTCGGTCACGTCCCCTTCGACGAACTCGACGTCCTGCGTCTGAAGCCAGGAGCGGTTGCTCCCCGGGCGTACGAGCACGCGGACTGGCATCTGGCGTTTGCGCAGTTGTTCGACGATATGGCTGCCGAGTAACCCGGTCGCTCCGGTGACGAGGTTCATTGCTGGCGACCCACTTTCAGTTGTCACTGGTCCCTATGTACCGCGCCTTCCACGATAGGCCGCGCAACGAACCGCGGACGCACCGGCGAGCATTGTAGCGGGAAGGCGGCCACACGGTGCGGTTCGGTATGTTCGGTGCGCCGACACGTCAGGGTGCTCATTTCAGCAGGGAGCGGAACTCGTCAATCGTCAAGCCGGCTTGGCGGATGACACTGCGCAGCGTGCCCTTTGCGAGTTCGCGGTGGTCGGGGACCGTCAAGCGCCGGCACGGCGGTTCGCGATGACGGAGAATGATGTGGCTGCCGGTCTGGTGGTCCACCGCGTAGCCAATCCTCTCGAAGGCCGCGACTGCCTGGCGCCCCGAGACGACAGGTAGCTTGCTCATGTGGTAATCTCGACGGTCTCTTCCCAAATGGGCGGCGGGATCGGCTCGTTGTGCTTACGCAGACTCTCCAGGTAGCCCGCGATGGCGTCCTTGATGTTGGCGATCGCCTCGTCGCGGGTTCTGCCCTGACTGACACAACCCGGCAGCGACGGGCATTCGGCCACAAACACACCATCTTCGTCCTGTTCGATGAACACGCGGTATCGCGCCATGGGAAACCTCTGATCTTAACCACACCCATTATACGTGCCCGCCGCCGCGACGCACGAGCACATGCGTGGAGCATCGAGGCACCGAACGGGCTGCAAACAACCGCTGTCAGCGTCCGTTACTTACCCGGCCGGTCGTCGCCGGGCGGCCAGGGCGTGCTCGGCGATCTGCGCCGCGCCGATGCCGCAGTAGTCCAGCATGTCCTCCGGCGTGAGGGTGGATTTCGGGATTCGCTGGCAGCAGAGGGTTTCGACGCGGACGTCGCCGGCGTGGGCGGCGATCTCCGCCACCGCCGCGCCCAGCCCGCCGCCGTAGTTGTCCTCAACGACGAGTGCGCATTGCCCGGCCCTGCGCAGCGTCTCCATCAGCCGTTCGCCGTCGAGCGGGAGGCTATAGGCGTCGACGAGCGTGGCCCGCACGTCTTGTTCTGCGAGCTGGTCGATCGCCTGCCGGGCGATGTGCACCATGTAACCGGCCGCCACGATCGCCAACTCGTCGCCGGTCGCGAGCAGGTGGAACCCGCCCGGCTGGAACGTCGTTTGGGGATCGTAGATCAGCGCGACATCCGGACGGTGCGTGCGCATGTAACACATCCCGCGCAGCTCGGTCATCAGGCGCGTGCAGTGGTACGCCGCAACCGCGTCCGCCGGATGGAACAGCCAGCACAGGGGACTCTGGCGGTCGTCGGCGCGCACGGCCGTGAACCCGCGGAAGTAGCCCACATCGAGCAGCCCCATCTGGCTGGGCCCGTCGGCGGCCAGTGAGATGCCGGCGTGCGAGCCCACCAGCTTGATGTTCGCCCGCGAGATGTTGGCCATTTCGATCTGGTCGCAGGCCCGCGCGATGAACTTGGCGAACGAGTTGACGAACGGGATATAGCCCGCCGCCGAGAGCCCCACCGCCACTGAGACCATGTTCTGCTCGGCAATCTTGCACTCGAAGAAACGGTCGGGGTGAACCCTGGCGAAGATCTCGCTGAAGGTCGAGTTGCTCACGTCACCGTCGAGGGCGACGACCTGCGGCAACAGGTCGCCGGCGACCTTCAAGGCCGCCCCGTACCCCTTACGCGTGGCCAGCTTGCCCTGCTCCAACGCCGGCCCCAGCCCGGCCGACTGCATCGCCTCGGTAAACGTGGGCCACGTCACCGCAGCGGGCGAGCGCGGTTCGCGGGCCGGCGTCGCCGCCGGGATGGGAGTCATCGGCCCAGCCAGCTCCCCCTCCGCATCGAACAAGCCCGCAACCGTGTCGTCGATGCTCTGGTTGGCGGCTTCCACCTGGGACATCTTCAACGGTTTGCCGTGCCAGTTCCCCTCCTGCAACGCCGCGACTCCCCAGCCCTTCACCGTGCGGGCGATGATGGCGATGGGGCGTTCGCTCCGGCCGACGCGGGCAAACACCTCGGCAATCAACGCCGGATCGTGCCCGTCGATGGTTGTGGTCTTCCAGCCGAAGGCCTCGAGCTTGGCGGCGATGCGCTCGGGCGATTGCTGCGGCGAAACGTCGCCGGCCTGACCCTGCCCGTTGCAGTTGAATACGGCGCAGACGTTGTTCAGGTGGTAATCGACGATGAAGTCGGCCGCCTCCCAGATCTGCCCCTCGCGCGACTCGCCGTCCCCGATCAGCGCGTATACCCGCCGATCAGTCCCGTCCAGCTTGGCGGCCAGCGCCAGGCCGGCCGCGACGCTGAGACCCTGGCCAAGGCTTCCGGTGGCGGCATCGAAAAACGGGAACCCCTCCGCGGGGTTGGGGTGGCCGTCGAGGAAGCTCTGGCGACTACGGAGGCGGTCCAGATCCTCGCGTGTCAGCCGGACCGGCTCCTCGCCGTCGCGGCCGACCGTGCCGCCTAGATCGGCATATGCAGCGTATATTATAGGAACTCCGTGTCCTCCCGACAGAACCAACCGGTCCGCCGACGCGTGCCGTGGATCGGACAGGTCGTAGCGCATGCGGCGGTACATCAGGTGGATCACCAAATGCGCCAGCGAAAGGGCCGTCGAGGTGTGCCCGGAACCGGCTTCCGCCGTCATCCGCACTACCAGCTTGGCAAGGTCGGCCGCCTTCTTATGAACGGCACCGGACGTCGTCATCAGTCTCTCCAAGGCTCCGCTATGCACCACCGGCCGGATAGGTGCGACACTGTAGCGACGCGACTGGCCGCGAGCAAGGATAGTCTCACCCGGGCGCGCCCGATCCAGCCAACAGCGCTCGGCGGCGGGGGCGGTCGCAACGGACACGCACCACGCGCCGCACCCGAGAATCGAAGAATCGGAAGTGCGGGAGGTGTTGCGTTGGCATTCGGCCGCGGTCCGCGTTATAAGCAGGGATTCAGTACTTTTCCGGCGAGGTTCGACGATGCAACTGTCGAAGCTGCTTACTGCCGACCGAATCCGCGTGCCGCTCAAGGCCGCCGAGAAGACGGACGTCATCACGGAACTGATCGACGTGTTGGCGGCGACCGGCGGATTGGCTGATCGCGATGCAGCCCTGCAAGCCGTGCTCAAACGCGAGGCCGAGCGGACCACCGGGATCGGTTATGGGCTGGCCATCCCGCACGGCAAGAGCGACGGGTGCAAGCAGCTGGTGATGGCGGCCGGCAAGCCTGCCGAGCCGGTCGATTTTCAGAGCCTCGACAAACGCCCGGTAACCTTCGTCGTGCTGCTGGTCAGCCCGCCCGACCAGACCGGGCCGCATATCCAGGCCCTGGCCAAGATCAGCCGCCTGATGAACATCGAGGAGTTCCGGGCGGCGGTTGACAACGCCGAGGCCGCTGGCGAGTTGTACGCCGCCATCGCGTCACATGAGATCGGCGAGGTTGTAGAGTAGCCTCGAATCCCACCATACCAGCGGTTTTCCCGGACCGAGTCCTGACAGCAGGTGTTAGCGGGCGTCGCGCCGGTGGCGGAAAACCGTCACCGCTGGGATGTCCCCGCTTGAACACCGTGCATTCCCCCACGTGAAACGGCTGGCACCTCGCCAACGCACGTCCTCGGCTGGAGCCGCCCGGGCTGCGGCGGGGCGGTGATGATCGACACGTGGCGACCGACGCGGCGGCTTCCATCGGCGCCACAGTCAAAACCCATTAGAGGTGACAAGTTTATGGCGCAGTTATCCGATTGTGCAGTATGGGCGGCGAGCACGCCGTCAGACCGGCAGTACGCAGGTGGCAGGATGGCAATGCCGACGGCGCACATCCAGGTCGTTCTGGAAGAGCAGCGCGTGCCCAAGAGTCTGGAAACGGCCTTGCGGCGCGTGGGTGCGGCAGCCAGCTTCTGGTCACTGTCCGACACGCTGCGGCTTGGCTTGAGCGCGTCGGCCGACGCGGTGGTCGTCGTGGCCCCCAGCGACAGGCCCGGTTCCGACGATCGCTTGCGCAGTCTGTTCGATCGGATGGCCGATCACCCCCGCGCGACGCTGGTGTTGCAGCCCGAAGCGCACCCCAGACCCCGAACGAGCCACCCGCCAACGCTGCCCGTCTCATTTGGGGCGGCGCTCGACGCGGACGAACTGGCAGTTCGGCTCTCAACCATGATCGAGATGCGCGATTCACTCGAATCGCTGCACGGTCGTCGCGGGGCCGATCGCTCACCGGAACCGACCGTCGCGCAGGCCTATCTCAAACAGATGCGGCTTGCCAGCCAGATCCAGCGCGAGCTCCTGCCGGACGTGCTGCCGCACTACGGACCGATCTCGTTCTCGGCCATCTATCGCCCGGCCGAGTACGTGTCCGGCGACATCTACGACATCCAGGCGCTCGACGAGGAGCACATCGCGATCGGGCTGGCCGACGTAACCGGTCACGGGGTGCCCGCCGCCCTGCTCACCGTGTTCCTCAAGCGTGCCTTGCGGGGCCGGGGAAGGCGCGACGGCGGCGACCACCTCCTGCATCCGGACCAGGTGCTTGACCGGCTCAACGACGAGATCCTCGAGGTCAACTTCTCCGAGTGTAGTTTCGCGGCCCTCGTTTACGCCGTGCTCAACACCCGAACGTTGCAGCTCAAAGTGGCCCGGGCCGGGGCACCGTATCCGATCCTGCGCCGGGCCGATGGCGCCCTGAGCCTGCTGCGACCGGCGGGCATGCTCATCGGCGTGCTGCCCGAGGCCGCATTCGCGGTTGAGAGCGTTCAACTGCGGCCTGGCGACAGTCTGTTGTTGTACACGGATGGGCTGGACCGGCTCATCCTTCCGGCACGACGCTTGCCCGGCCCAACCGAAGCGCCGGCTGCCGTGACCGGCGTTCGCCCGCGGAAAAACGGTAACAGTGCCCGGAACGTCCTCAGGCTGCACCCCAGGTCGCCGCACGCCGGTGGCAACCGTGACTCCGGACTGTGGGAACCGGCCGAGGCGGCCACGGCCGTCGCCGTCGAACCGGCCGGCGTGCCGCAACACGCCGCGAGTAGGCCGCGTGCCCAACCGAACTCCGGCAACGGCGACGGGAGTCGTACCGGTGCCGAACGCGCGGTGCGCCCACTTTGCCACTCCGCCCAGACCGCCGGCCTGGCGACCAGCGATGCCACCGTCCCGCCCGACCAGATCATCACGCAGTCGGCGTGGTACACGCTGTTGCGTGAGCAGGGGGAACAGGCGGCGTTGGAGCACATCTCCTTCCGGCACGATCTTCTGCGGCGAATCGGACACCCCCTGGACGATCTGACCGTCCTGGTGTTGCAGGTCGAATCTTGACCGATCCGCATGCCGCTGTTCCACCGGACTCGGCTCGCGCGTGGCGCTGGACAAACCTGCTCGCGCGCGGATAATCACGTGTACGTGCAGCGCCCGTAGCTCAATTGGATAGAGTAGCAGACTTCGAATCTGACGGTTGGTGGTTCGAGTCCACCCGGGCGCGTTGATCGGCATTGCTCTGCGCAACACCCGTGCCACCGCGGTCGATCCGGGCGGCGAACGGCCACATGCGATCACCGACCCCGCGGCCTGCACAGGCCGGTGGGACTCCGGCCACGATCCCCTCTCAAGAACTCCACGGCCGGCCTTTGGAACCGTGACCGCCGTTTGCTTCAACCCCGGCCATGCGTTGCCCACCTCGTTCCGGCCCACTACAATATCCTCCTCGGAAGTCCCCACCCATACCGCTGGGGAGATCACGCATGCTGAGCGTCGCAGCCCGCGAGCGCGAACGCCGGACCCGCAAGCGGGCGAGTGCCCATTCAAGCGCGGCGGACGTCCACTCCGCCACGTGGAAGGGACACGAGCACGACCGCACCCAGGTCGTCGCCACTGTGCTGCTCACGATTTGTGCCGCCTTCCTGATCGGTTGTCCGGGGATGTTCGTTTTTCAAGAGCATGTCGATTCGGCCTGCCTGCAGACGGATTGGATGACAGAGGCGGCCGCCGCAATCGAGGTAGAGGCCGACACCTTCGAAGCGGTGTTGGCAACGGTTCTCCTGGACGTGCCGTTGGTGGACGGCAACTGGGCCGAGGATTACGGTGACGCCCGCTTCTACGGGCCGGCGGTCCTGCTCGGGCTGGGGCGCGAGCTGGACAATCGCTGCCTGTTGGCCTTCGGGCAGGCCGGCTCCGAGGGAAATCGAAACCTGATCAGGATGGGGCAGTGGTGCCCGTTATCCTTCTGGCAGCAGCTACCCGAGCAGGTGATGGCTGCCTACGGGTTGATCGAGACCTACCCGTATGAGCGTCGGGCCGACGATCTCGAGTTGATCGACGCCGTGCTGGATCGCGTGAATCCCGCTCTGGAATCCCTCGGTCTTTACCCCAATGAGCTGACCCATCCGGAAGGGACGCCGTACGGCCCGACGACGCTGACCGCCGCAGCGGCCGTGCTCAATCTGCGGTACGCACTCCAGGTTGGCGGGCCCCGGGGTGCCGAGCGAGCGGAATACGCCCTCCGAGTGATCGACGCCGTCAACGAGGGGGCGTACGACGCCGAACGCGGCATCTACCGGTTCTCGGTCGCCGTGGACCAACTGCGTCTTTATCCGAACGCGATGATGATCGTCGCAAACTGCCTGGCCTACGAGGCGACCGAAGATGCCCGGTATCTGGAGCGTGCCAGGGCGACGTTCGAGAACATACAGCCCCTGAAAGACCCGCGTCAGGGGAACTACCGCAGCCCATACAGTGCGGCGTCGGCGGGGGCCCGGACCGAGGACTACTCCACCCTCTCATCGCAACTATATTTGGTTACAGCCCTCTGCTTACTGTACGAGAGCACCGGGCAAGCGCATTATGAGCGAGAGGCCCGCAGCGTGCTGCGCTTTGTGTGCACGCACCTGCGTGACGACGGTCGATTGGTCTATCGCTGGATCGACGGTCGGCCGGTGGGGCCCAGTGAATCGGTGTACTATTGCAGCGGCTGCAACTTCCAGGCCCTTTACGTCATGTGGTACATGACCCACCTGCAACCTGTGCCGAACTCCCGGTAAGGCGAACCCGACCGGCGGCCTTGCAGGATGAGCAGGCGTGAGCCGTCGCTGCGATAGCAGGAGGCAACTCCGATGAGCGAGCCGACAACCGAAACGATCACGTGCCCCGGCTGCGGTCACCAGCAGGCGTTCACCATCTGGGAGTCGCTGA
>JAUWXH010000390.1 GCA_030616465.1 Planctomycetota bacterium
ACCCGGCGATCGTCCCGCGCCCGGCCTATCTGCAGGTCTCACAGGGGGTATTCCAGATCACGGAATCGACGGCGATCCTCGTCGCGCCGGACACCGCTGAGATCCGCGCTGTCGGCAAGTACCTGGCCGATATCGCCCAGAGGACCGCGGGCGTCCCCCTGCAACTCCAGGCCTTTGGGGCAGACGAAGGCATTACCAATGCAATCGTCCTCACGCTGAGGGACAAGACCGTAAACGTCGAGGAATACGTCCTGACGGTCACAGACGAGACGGTGACACTCGCGGCGGGACGGGCCCGCGGTCTCTTCCACGGTGTCCAGACGATTCGCCAGCTCCTGCGTGCCGATTTGGATCGCACCGGTGGATGCCAACTCCCCCGCGTCTACATTCTGGACCACCCCCGTTACCCCTGGCGCGGGATGCTGCTCGATTGCGGGCGGCACTTCATGGACAAGGAGTTCGTCAAGCGCTACATCGACCTGCTCGCCTATCACAAGATGAACGTCCTGCACTGGCACCTGACCGAGGACCAGGGCTGGCGGATCGAGATCAAGAAATACCCCAAGCTCACCGAGATCGGCGCCTGGCGTAAGGCCACGCGCGATTCCGAGCAACCACGTGACGGCGACCGCTACGGCGGCTTCTACACACAGGAAGACGTCAAGGAGATCGTGGCATACGCCAAGAGCCGCTACATCACGGTCGTCCCCGAGATCGAGATGCCCGGCCACTCGGGCGCGGCGTTGGCCAGCTACCCGGAGCTGGGCTGCGTCGGCGAGGGGTACCAGGTCGCAACGCGTTGGGGCGTGCACAGCGACGTCTACTGCGCCGGCAACGACAAGGTCTTCGAGTTCCTCCAGGACGTGCTGGCCGAAGTCATCGAGCTGTTCCCATCCGAATACGTCCACATCGGCGGCGACGAATGCCCGAAAGAGCGTTGGAAAGAGTGCGCAAAGTGCCAGGCCCGCATCAAGGCCGAGGGGCTGAAGGACGAGCACGAGCTGCAAAGCTACTTCATCCGGCGCATCGAGAAGTTCCTGAATAGCAAAGGCCGGCGACTCATCGGCTGGGACGAGATCCTCGAGGGCGGGCTGGCGCCGAACGCGACCGTGCAGTCCTGGCGCGGGATGGCCGGTGCGATCGCGGCGGCAACGGCCGGCCACGACGTGATCTCCTCACCCACGAGCCATTGCTACCTCGACTACGCGCAGGTGCGCATGCCCGGCGAGCCGACCTGGATGGGCTACATCCCGCTTGGGCGATGTTACGCGTTCGAGCCGACGCCGGAGCAACTCACGCCCGAGCAGGCCCGTCGCGTCCTCGGCCTGGAAGGTAACATGTGGACCGAGCACGCCCCGCAAGAGCGCGTAGACTGGCAGGTCTTCCCGCGTCTGTGTGCGCTGGCCGAAGTCGGCTGGTCGCCGAAGGAGCTGCGCGACTGGGACGACTTCTGTAAGCGGATGAAGACGCACCGTCGCCGGCTTGACGCGCTGGGCGTGACGTACTATCTGTTCTCACCACAGTGCATCACGCAGGAGCGCGTCTTCACCGATTCGATCGAGGTCGTGCTCGACAACCCGCTCGACCGCGGCGAAATCCACTATACGCTCGACGGCGCCGAGCCCACGCCCGGCTCGCCCGAGTACGGTAAGCCGCATCGGCTGACCGGTACGACTACCGTCAGGGCGCGGACGTTTCTGGACAGCGGCCGCGCGAGCAATGTCGCCGAGTTTCACTTCCGCAAGCTGCACCCGCACGAAGCCGTCGACGTCCTGGATGCAGTACCCGGCTTGGCGTACGCGTATTACGAGGGAAGCTGGCAGCGCCTGCCGGATTTCGACCAGCTCACGCCCGTCGCCTCCGGAACGACCAAAACGTTCAGCCTTGCGGTACGGAAGCGCGACGACCGCTTCGCGCTGAAGTTCACGGGTTATCTCGAAGCCCCCGCCGACGGGACGTACACGTTTCATCTGCTCTCGGACGATGGCAGCCGGCTGTGGATCGCTTCCGACCTGGTGGTCGATCATGACGGCTTGCACGCTGCCGGCGAGAAGAGCGGCCAGGTGATCCTCAAGGCCGGCAAGCACCCGCTGACGGTCGAGTACTTCCAGGCCGGCGGCGCGCTACGCCTGCAAGTCAGCTACGAAGGCCCCGGCCTCGCCAAACAGTCCATCCCGACATCAGCCCTTCGCCGATTGGGGGCGAGCCGGTGAGGCCCGGTCTCACGGGCTCGCGATGAACTGATTCATCCGCGCTTCGTGGCGGGTGATGGATTCGACCAGCTTGAACTGGGTTCGGCAGCGGTCGAGGTTGTGGTTCGCCCGCTGTGTTTTGTAGTAGGTGTCGCCGTTCAAGAAATCCGTCAGAAAGCGGACGCCCTGCTCAAGCGTGATCAGCTTACCCGCAAATACGAGGTGCTCGCGCTCTGCCGGAGTGAGAAACGCCGCAGTCGCTTCGAGATAACCGCAGGCGAGCGCTTCGAATAGGGACGTTTGCACTTCGACCTTCGATAGGTCTACTTCATCCTCGGCGGCCGTGCATGCCATCGAGCGCACCATGTCGCCGAAGTCGTAGAGCGCCAGCCCCGGCATGACCGTATCGAGGTCCGTCACGCAAAGCCCTTCGCCGGTCGTCCGATCGAAGAGTACGTTGCTGACCTTGGCGTCGTTGTGGACGACGCGTTCGGGAATCTCGCCGCGCTGTTGCAGATCGAGCAGCACGCCGGCCAGCACGCGGTGGCGAGCGGCGAACTCGATCTCCGCTTTCGCCGCCGACGCGCGATTGCACGCATCGGTTTGCGCCGCGCGCTCCAGCGCCTCGAACCGCAGTGGCGTGTTATGAAAGTCGGGGATCGTTTCGTGTAGCCGCGGGCCGGGCAAATCTGCCAGTAGATGTTGGAAAGCACCGAACGCTCGGCCCGCCCGCTCGGCTTGCTCAGTAGTTTCCACCGCCTCGTGAACATGGGTGCCTTCGATGAACGGATACAGCCGCCAATAGGAACCCGCCGCATCGCGGTAATAGGGCTCACCCGCGTGCGTCGGCACGAGCGTCAGCACGCGCCGGCCGCTGTCGCGCACGCCTTGCGACGCCAACGCTGTCGCAATGTGGGTCGTGACGCGCTGGATGTTGTCCATCAGGAGCGCCGGCTTTGGAAAGACGGTGTCGTTGATCC
>JAUWXH010000114.1 GCA_030616465.1 Planctomycetota bacterium
GGGCGGTCGAAAAGCTGGCCTTGCGGCCCGATAGCCGCGTGCTGGAGATCGGGTGCGGGACCGGGCTGAACTTCCGCTACGTCCTTGAACGGCTCGATCCCGAGGCCGGGCAGCTCACCGGACTGGACTTCTCGGCGGACATGCTGCGGCGGGCCGCCCGGCGGCTGGACGCCCGCGGCTGGTCCAACGTCGAGCTAGTTCACGGCGACGCCGGCGAACTGGCACTCGGCCGGCGCTTCGACGGCATCCTGTTCGCCTACAGCCTGTCGATGATTCCCGACTGGGCGAGGGCCTTGGAGCGGGCGTACGAACACCTGCACCCGGGCGGGCGTCTCGTCGTACACGATTTCGGCCGCTTCGAGACCTGGGGGCCGCTCGGTGTGCTGATGCGCGGCTGGCTGCGGCTGAGCCACGTCGAGACGCGGCGGCCCTACGCCGAAAAGCTGCGCGAGCTGTGTGATTCGTTTGAGCTGTATCGCTGGCTGGGCGGCTACAACTTCACCGCCGTCGGCCAGCGCCGGAAGGAGGCATAATGGTTCCTGTCCTTGATATGCCCTGCAACGGCAAGCGCGGGTTGCTGGAGCGCATGGTTTTCCGCGGGATCGTGTTCAACATGTCGTGGGAAGATCCGGAGATGGATCGGCTTGCGTTTGGGGTCGGCCCGCAGGACACGGTGATCTCGATCACCTCGGGCGGCTGCAACCCGTTGAACCTGTTGTGCCAAAGTCCGCGCAAGCTGTTCTGCGTGGACGGCAATCCGGCCCAGACCGCGCTGCTGGAGCTCAAGCTGGCCGGGATCGCGCGGTTGGACCACCAAACGTTCTTCGACATTTTTGCCGCCCGCAAGCCGTCGCGCGTGTTGCAGGTGTATCGGCCGTTGCTGCGTCCGCATATGTCGGCGCGCTCGCGCGCGTTTTGGGACAAGCGGTTGTGGATGGCCGCCCGCGATTTGTACCGCTTCGGCAGCTTGGGGCTGTTCTATCGCATCCTGCGGCGGTTTCTGCGGCTGCTGGGCATTCCCCTCAAGCGGGCCGACGAGTTCTTCGAGCTGCGGTCGCTCGAGGAGCAGAATGCCTGGTACCAAAAACACGCGGCGCCCAAGCTGTGGGGGAAGTGGAGCCGGCGCTTCGTGCAGTTCAAGCCGTTCTTGTACGTCGCGGGCGTACATCCCAAGCAGTTCGCGCTGGTGGACGGACGGCACGACATATACGACTACGTGAAGGAGCGCTTCGAATACGCCCTGACCAAAGTCCCCATCTACGACAACTACTTCCTCAGCATGGCCATCACCGGACGCGTCCGCGGCGAGCGTGTCCCCCCGTATTTGCTGCGGGAGAACTTCCAGACGCTGCGCGGCAACCTCGACCGGGTGCGGGTGGTCAACGGCTGGCTGGGCCCGTTCCTGGATTCCCAGCCGCCGAGTTCCATCAACAAGTTCAACCTGCTGGACATCTTCGACTGGATGACGGCGGCGCAGTTCGAGGCGACGATGAAGAGTGTCTTGCGCGCCGCCGCCCCGGACGCCCGGCTGATCTACCGTTCCGGGAGTTACCGACTTGACCCGCCGGCGTCGATCCGCCCCCACCTGCATCACCACGCCGAACTGGCCCGTGAACTGTTCGCCCGCGACCGGTCGGCCACGTACGGCAGCTTCTACGTCTTCTCCGTCCGCGACGGCCACGCACCAAAGCGAGAGATGTTGCCCTGAATCGAGATGTCCCCGCTCATCGGGCCGCCCAGCGCCAGGGCGTCGCTGTAGACGCCGCGCACCGTCATGCTCCCGGTATGTGTGCCGGTACCGTCGACGGTGATGTCGCGGGCCGAGTCGGCCGAGATATTCCCCGACAGCAGACCCCCGATTGTGATCGGGGCGCCGATGTCCCCGCCGTCGAACGTGTTCAGCAGGTTGCCGCCCATCTCGACCTCACCGCTGACGCTGTCGACGGTGACCCCGTTGGTCTGGCCGAGGTCCTCTGTAATCTCGAGTTTCGCCAGCGTGCCGGTCGTCGCGTTGGAGAGGTCGATTTCCCAGACGTCCGTCGCGCCGGCGCCGCCGCCGGCATCATACGCGATCTTGACCGTCACCGTCCCGCTGACGCCGATCTGGGCCCTGATCCACTGGATCGCTTCCAGCTCCTCCGTGGCAGGGTCCCACGCGCGGAATCCGTACGTGCCGGCCTCATTGATCTGAATCGTGTTGTCCTCGTGGTCAAGAGTGCAATCTTCGGCGTCACCCTGCCACACGTAGATCTCACCGAAGGCGCCGCTGGTCACACCCAGCACACAAAACAGAGATAGTAGAGTGCATCGCAACATGTCTTGTTTCTCCTTTTGCGTTACGTCTCTTCGACAAGCCGTGCTCGACTGCGCCAAGCGCAGACGCACAGCGTTATCAACATCAAAACCGAAGCGGGCTCTGGAACGACACCGAAGCGAACATAGTCCCAGTGCGAGAGATTCGCCGCGCCACTGACGCAGTCCCCCCAGCCGAACTTTGAGGGTAGGGCGCCCTGCCAGAACGTTCCCTGGTGGGCCAGGTCGCCGTCGATGTACAGGTCATACGTCTGCATGTCCCACGACAAAACGCGATACTCGTGGAACACGCCGGGCGTGATCGGGATCTCGACGCCGTCCTCGAATTTGCTGATTATGTGGTCGGGAAAGCACCCGATGCCGAGCTGCCACGCATCATCAGAACTGATGCCAACCTTGGCATCGTAACCGTCGCCGATGGTCTCGTCGACCTTCAGGCGCCACTCGGCCATGAACAGTTCACCCGGCCCGGGGTCGAATTCGCCGTACAAGTACCGGCACGCGTAGTCGTAGACGCGCAGGTCGTACAGCGAATCCATGGTGAGAATGCCATTCTCAAGCGTTCGGTACGCTCCGTCACCGTGGAACGGGCCGTCGTCGTTGCCCCAACGACGATCCCATCCTTCGTTTTCGGGCAAGTCGTTAGCTTCATACGTGATCCAATACTGATCTGCCCCGCCTTGCGCAACCAGGGCCCCCAGGCCGGCCACCACAAACATCAGCATTCGCATCGTCATGTCCTCCTTTCCGTTGCGCCGACCCGGGCGCCGACAGCGGGTGGAACCGCCCCTACACATTCGCGCCTGCGGGCAGCACCGACGCACAGTCCTATCAGCATCGACAACGAACAAGGTTCCGGCACGACGCCAAAGTGGACATAATCCCAATGCGCGAGACTCGCCGCACCGCGGACGCCGTCTCCCCAAGCTAACTTCGACTCGAGAGCGCCCTGCCAGAACGTTCCTTCGTGGGCCAGGTCGCCGTCGATGTACAGATCGTACGTCTGCATGTCCCAAGACAGCAGACGATACTCGTGGAACACGCCAGGCGTGATCGGAATGTAGACCTCCTCCTCAAACTGGCTGTCGATGTGATCCGGGAAGAGGCCGAAAGCAAGTTGCATAGCGCCATCGGAAGCGATGACAAGCATCGAGTCACGGCCATCTCCGATCGTTTCATCGACCGTCACTCGCCACTCGGCGACGAAGAGCTCACCCGGGCCGGGGTCGACCTGGCCGTACAAGTAGTGGCAGGCGTAGTCGTACACGCGCAGGTCGTACATTGAGTCCATCGTCAGGATGCCGTCCTGGACGGTGCGGATCGCGCCCTCACCCTCGTGCGACCCGTCGTCGTTACCCCAGTGTCGTTCCCAGCCCTCGTTTTCGGGCAAGTCGTTGCCCTCGTACGCGATCCAGTATTGCTCTGCTTGCGCCAGAACTGAGCCGAAGGCTGACAGAATCAGACAGACAAGTGCTGGTTGCATGTGTCGATCCTCCTTGAGCGACACTGGCCCACGCACGCGCCTCGCCATGGTGCGGCGGCGCCGGTCCCTACTCGATCTGCAATACCGCTCGATTTTACCCCCCCCCCACGAGTCTCTTTCAACCCCGTTTCCAGCCCCAGGCCGCCGTGGTCCGCCAGCCTGGCAGCGTCGCCCGGACGATCGCGACCTCGTCCGAGAACGCGCCGGCCAAGCCTGGGACCGCCGGTGGGTGACGAGGATTCAGGGGTTTCCCTGGCCGCGCCCACCGCGGCCGAAGCAGTAGATCACGCCGTCCTCGGTGGCGATGACCAGGCAGTCGGCGGCGACGGCGGGTGAGGCGCTGATCGCCGAGCCGGTCTCGAAGCGCCAGGTCTCGCGGCCGGTGGCAAGGTTCACCGCGTAAACGTTACCGTCGGCGGAGCCGACGAAGACGCGGTCCTTGGAGGTGTCTCCGTCTGCCGAGCGAACGACGACCGGCGAGGACTCGATCTTGCCCTTGGTGACAAACGTCCATCGCGGGTGGCCGGTGTGCGGGTTCAGGGCGATCAGCCGCTTGTCTCGGCCGCCGACGATTACTGAGTGCGGCGTGACCGCGGCGGAGGACACGATCGGCAACTGTTGCTGGGGATGCTCATAGGTCCAGATGGTGCGGGCGGCAGACCAGTCAACGGCCACAACCTGGCCGCCGACGGTCCCGACGAAGGCATGTTTTCCCTGGCAGGCCGCCGACGCGCCGCAGGGCGAGCCGAGCTTGACTGCGGCAACCTCCTGCCCGTCGGCCAGGCGGATGACGTGCAGCCTGCCGTCACAGCCGGCGAAGACGACGCGCTCGCGGACGATGGCGGGCGTGCCGTGCACCATGTCTCCGGTCTCGTGCTTCCAGATGAGCTGACCGTCGCGGGCCGCCAGACAATAGACGACATTGTCATACGAGCCGAACACGAGCCGGCCGGCCTGGTGGTTGGGGGAGGAGATGATTTGGCCGTCGGTGGCGAACGTCCAGCGGGCCTGGCCCGTCTGCGTGTCGACCGCGTGCAGCACGCCCTCCTGGTCACCGAAGAAAACGGTCTGAGCAACCACCACGGGCGAGGATTCGATCGGCCCTTTGGCGGCGTATTTCCACTTCAGCCTGCCGGTCGTCAAGTCGAGCGCGTACAGGTTGCCGTCGTGGCAGCCGACGTGGACCACGCCGCGGGCGATCGCGGCCGTCGCGGTGACGGCCTGGGGGACTTCGTACTTCCAGCGCACGGTCAATCGCTCAGGCAGGGTGGCGGTCGCGACGCCGGTCAGTTGTGGGTCCCCGCGAAAGCTGGGCCACTCGGCCTGGCCGGGGCGCGTGCTGGGTAGCTGGGCGTGGGCCGAGCAGAAGGCTACGCCGAGGACAAGCCACTCGACTATCTGCAACGCGAGCGAACGATCCATGGCGCATCCCACGTCCGCGGGCGCTGGAATCGCGCCCCTGCCGGCCCATCCGGGGAGCGAAGCGTGCTCAATAAGCTGGCCCCCGTCTGCCTGCGGCGTGGCGGGGGCCGTGTATTGATAAAGAGGCGGATGCGCCTCTATATCTGAAAGATGCCTGCACTACGCCGGCTGTCAAGTTTTTTTCCGGATTGAGCGGCTTTTTGGGCCGCGTTTGTCCCCTTCGCTGCTGAACTGCCGTAAGTCCCGCCGCCTTCGTCATTTACAATGGAGCCGATGGGACTCGAACCCACGACTTCTTGCATGCCATGCAAGCGCTCTCCCAACTGAGCTACGGCCCCGGCGGATTCGGAGTTTCCTGTTGGAAATGGTCAGGGGCGGATTTGAACCGCCGACACACGGATTTTCAGTCCGTTGCTCTACCAACTGAGCTACCTGACCGCACGGGTCGCGCCGGACGACGAACAGGGTATTTCCACGGTAGAGCGTGGGGCGGCCGGCGTCAAGCCCGATCCTGATCGCGTGGGCCCCAGTGCGGCGCAGTCCCGTCGGCGGCCGCGGCGTCGCCGCCCGAGGGGCTCCGGACAGTTGACCTCTCCCCGTCTTCCACCCGATAATGTGGGTGGGTGGCCAGGCCGCGAGCCGGCGGGTACCCCGATAATTTGGCCCGCCGCGGCCAAAAAAGGGCTTGCGTCGCCGATTCCGAGGCCCTAAAATATGTTGAGATTCGAGCTTTCGGCGTTCGTGGCGAACTACGGGATCACGTCTATGCCCTTGTAGTTTGACGGCATGGTTCTGATCGGAGGTTTATGGTTATGACAACGTCTAAGCGATCGCGCACAGGATTCACACTCATCGAGTTGCTGGTGGTGGTGGCAATCATCGCCCTGTTGATCTCGATTCTCCTGCCGGCCTTGAGCCGCGCCAAGGAGCAGGCCCGGATTGCCACCTGCATGGCGAACCTGCGCGGCATCGGGCAGGCCGCCAACCAGTATCTGCTCACTGGGCGGCAGCTTGATCTGCCGTGGGTATTGCCCTGGCCCGGCGACGTGGGCGGCTACTACATAGAGGGCGAGAAATACAACTACAACATAATCTCGGAGTTTATCTGGGGCGGGGGGTTTCCCTGGGCAGACAGGCGGGACTGGGTCAACAAGGGGGGACAGGTCGGTTACGGGGGGGATACCTACGAGGTGCGGCCCAGGCACCGCCCGCTCAACCGGTACTTGTCGCCCGACGTGTCTTGGGATCGCCATAAAATGACCACGCAGGAGAAGTGGGACCCGCCGCAGGGGAAATTCCCCGGGTTCTTCAGGTGCCCTTCGGACGACAGCCCCTGGGTACCCATGGTGAACCAACAAAACGTGGAGGTCGAGCCCGAGACGGCATTCAGCACCTGGTATTTCTGGGGCACCAGCTACGCCATCAACTGGTACTGGCCCTATTACTACGAGGGTGTCGACCCGTACGCCACCTGGACGGAGGGCTACGGGCTGTTTAGCAACATTATCGGGGCGGGC
>JAUWXH010000176.1 GCA_030616465.1 Planctomycetota bacterium
CTCACCTTTACACGCCACACAACCCCGCCGGTCTCCAGCTCGTTCGGGAGGTCGTGCGCGCTGCGCGGAAGGGGAAGGTCACGGTGAACCTGTGCGGCGAAATGGCCGGGCAGCCTATCTACACGCAGTTGTTGCTCGGGCTGGGTCTGCGGCAGCTTTCGATGGCACCCAAGGACGTCGCCGAGATCAAGAAGATGATTCGTTCCACGAGGATTAAGGACTGCGAGGCGCTGGCCCGCAAGGTATTGCGCTTCGACGCCGGTCGCCAAGTGCTAAACTTCTTGCGGGGCGAGGCGCGCAAGATCATGCCGGAGGCGTTCTGATGCGTGCGACGCGGACGGCGATTCAGCCCCAGGCGCGGGTCTCCGCCGTGCCGGCGCAACGCTTCCGCGTCGCGGTCGAGCTGAGCATTGGCGGGGATCTGCGCTACCTCTCGCATCATGACGAGTTGCGGATGCTTGCCCGAGCCTTGGTGCGCGCGCGCTGGCCGGTGGCCTACTCGCAGGGCTACAACCCGCTGCCGCGCGTCGTGCTGCCGCTGCCACGCAGTGTGGGGACCGCCTCGGCCTGTCAATGGGCGCTGATCGACTTGTCCGAGGCGCGGTCGCCGGCAGAATTGTGCGAGACGCTCGCGGGCGCCTTGCCGCCGGACTGCACGCTGTGCCGCGTCATCGCTCCGGCACCGCGGGCCACGCCGCACCCGCAGCGAGCGAGTTACCAGGTCGAGCTAACACCCGCGGAGGGCGATCAGCTCGAACGGCGGATTGGCGAGCTCTTTGCGGCAACCGAGATCAGGGTCATGCGCCGGCCCGGCCCGAACAGACCGGCCCGCCCGATCAACATCCGCCCCTACATCGAAAACATTGTTTGGGACGGGCGAAGCCTGTGTATGCGCTTGGTCTACGAGCAGCAACGCTCCGCCCGTCCGTCGGAGATTCTCACGGCATTGGGCCTCGCCGCCGACCGGTACAACCACCGAGTCCGGCGGACGGAGGTCGAATGGGATATCGAGCTGACAGGCCCCACGCAGCGGCCTGCGGCTCCGGAAAGGAAGAGACTTGGCAAGGAACAAGAAGACGACCACCCGTCGGGCACAGAGGACGCGCAGGAAAAAACCAGTTGAGACGCCTGAAGATGTGGCCAAAGGCTTAGCCGATACGGCCGAGCGGGGTGCGCAGCGCGTAGAGGGGGACGACAAACCCATCGGCGAACCGGTAGCAGAGAAGCACGAGAAGAAGCCCACCCGCCGACGCGGCCGCAAGCGAGCGCAGGCCGCCGCCAGGCGCCGAGCGCCCGAGTCGGAATCCACCGCGGGCGGGGCTTCGTCCGCCCTTGTGGCGGAGAAGAAGGAACCGCCGACGGCGGGAGCGGCGGGTGACGCCGCCTCACCCACCAAGAGGAAGCTCACCAGGCGTCGGCCTCGGAAACGACGTCGGAGTTCGACGGCGAGAGCGAAGCCGGCCGAGGCCCCGGTCTCCGAAGCTGCCGAGCAGACCGTCGCGGCTACTGCGCCGCCCGTCACACCGCTCTCTCCAGATGCGCAGGTCGAAATGGACGCCGATGCGGTCGTGATCCGTTTTCCGCCGGCCGTTTCCGGACCGGCACCGCCTGAGCCGAGCGGTCCTTCAGAAGAAGAGGAGAGGGAGGAGTCTCTGCCGGCGATAAGGCAAGCCGAAGCGATCGAGGAAGCGGCCACGGTCGCCGCTGGGCCGCCGGATCGGGAGGAGCAACGCACGGTATCTGAAGGGCCGCTTTCGCCGAGCCAGAAGCGGCGTCTGCGGCGCAAGCGCCGCGCGGAAGCCCTGCGTGAGACGGGCAAGTCTGCGGCAACGGAGCAGCAACCGGCTCAAGCCGCGGAGGAGCCCGAAGCGCCGGCGGCGACGGCCCCGGAACCGGAGTCGCCCGCAGCCGCGCCCGAGCAACCCGAGCCGGAAGAGCCTGAGGAAAAGCCCAAGAAGCGCCGACGCGCGCGTCGCCGGGGTAAGGCGAAGGAACCGGCGGCGGCGGTCGAGGCCACGCCGGCGCCCGAGCCCGCGGACGCCGAAGCCCCGGCAGCGACGCCGCCCGCGGCAAAGCGCGTCAGGAAGGAAATGATCATTAACGTCGTGCCGCGCGAGGAGTGCCGCATCGCGATTCTCGAGCGCGGCAAGCTGGAGGAGATCTATCTGGAGCGGGCCTCGACCGCAAACCACGTCGGCAACATCTACAAGGGCGTGGTCACGAACGTGGAGGCCAGCATCCAGGCGGCATTCATCGACTTCGGGCTCGGCAAGAACGGGTTCTTGCACATCTCCGACCTGCATCCGCAGTATTTCCCGGATCGGGAGGGTCAGACCGAGAACGTGGGCCGCAAGACGCCGCACCGCCGACGCCCTCCCATGCAACGCTGCCTGCGCCGCGGTGAGGAGGTCGTCGTTCAGATCACCAAGGAGGGCATCGGAACCAAGGGGCCCACGCTTTCGACCTACCTGGCCATCCCGGGCCGCTTCATGGTGATGATGCCCGGCATGCGCCGCCTGGGCGTCTCGCGCAGGATCGAGGACGAGGAGATCCGCCACAAGCTGCGTGAGCAGTTGGGCGAGCTGGAGCTGCCCGAGGAGGTGGGCTTCATTGCTCGTACCGCCGCCGAGGGCCGGACCAAGCGCGAGCTCCAGACCGACCTGAACTACCTCACGCGGCTCTGGAAGGCCGTGGAAAAGCGGACCAAGGGGCACCGTGCTCCGGCGGAGGTGTACCGCGAGTCGGACCTGGTAATCCGCACGATCCGCGACGTCTTCACGACCGACATCGAGCGCATCGTGGTGGACGACGCGGAGGTGGCCGAGCGGGCCCGTGAGTTCCTGGCCATCTTCAGCCCGCGCTCACGCGACCCCGTCGTCGAGTACGATGCCCCGGAACCCGTCTTCCACAAGTACGGCATCGAGGCCGAGCTTGAGCGGCTCCATTCGCGGTACGTTCCGCTCAAGAGCGGCGGCTCGCTGGTGATCGACCCGACCGAGGCCTTGGTCGCGATCGACGTCAACAGCGGCCGCTTCCGCAGCGAGCAGGACGCCGAGACCACCGCCTACAAGATCAATCTCGAAGCCGCCGACGAGATCCCGCGCCAGCTCCGCCTGCGCGACATGGGCGGGGTCATCATCTGCGATTTCATCGACATGCGGCAGGAGTCCCACCGGCGCCAGATCGAACGTCGGCTGATCGGCAATCTCAAGCAGCACAAGGAGCGGGCCAGAATCTTGCGCATGAGCGCGTTCGGCATCGTCGAGATGACACGCCAGCGGCAACGGGCCAGTCTGACCCGCAGCGTCCACCAGGATTGCCACCATTGTCGCGGGACCGGGCTGGTGAAGACGGCCGAATCGGTCGCCCTGGACGTGATGCGCCTGCTCCAACTGGCGGTGACGCGCGAGCACATTCACTCGATCGAGGTGTCGATCTCGCCGGAAGTGGCTGATCTGCTGCAGAACCGCAAACGCGCCCTGATTCACGAGTTCGAGACACGCTACCGCCGCACGATTTCGATCCACCTCGGCCCGAACTTCGGATTGGATCAGGTGCAGATTCAGTGTTACGACCATCGTGGTCGGCTCGTGCCGCAACCGTAAGAAGGACCGACCGTGGACGCCAAGCAGCTCGACGACGCGCTGCCGCCGCTGGTGGACCGCTTGGTTGCCAGCTACTTCGCCGACCGGCGCACGCAGCACATCGACAAGGAGTACCTGCCTTCCCAGGCGACGATCGTGGACATCTGCGATCTGCTGTTGGAGCTGACCTTCCCCGGCTACGTCGGCCGCATGGGCCTCACGCCCCACAACATCAGCTATCACGTGGGCGAGTTGCTGCCGCGGCTGTTTGAGCAGCTCTGCCGAGAGACTGTCCAGTGCCTGTGCCACGAGCACGAACGCTGCGACGAGCGGCCGCCTGAAGACCTCTCCGCGTGTCGTCAAAAGGCCTTCGACCTGGCGCGCGATTTCGTCGAGAGAATCCCCGAGGTCCGCGAGCGCATCGCCGCGGACGTGCAGGCCGCCTACGATGGCGACCCCGCCGCCACCAGCACCGCCGAGTGCATCCTGGCCTATCCGGCGATTCTGGCAATCACGATCTATCGCTATGCCCACGAGCTCTATCAGTTGAATGTCCCGCTCATCCCGCGCATCATGGCCGAACACGCACATCGCCGTACCGGCATCGATATCCACCCCGGGGCGCGCATCGGACGCAGCTTCTTCATCGACCACGGTACCGGCGTCGTCATCGGCGAGACCACCGACATCGGCGACAACGTGAAGATTTACCAGGGCGTCACGCTCGGGGCCTTGTCCTTCCCCAAGGATGAGCGCGGCCGGCTGATCCGCGGCTACAAACGCCACCCGACCGTCGGCAACAACGTCACCATCTACGCCAACGCCATCATCCTCGGCAGCGACGCCGTCATCGGCGACGGGGCCGTCGTCGGCGGTTCGGTGTTCCTTACCGAAAGCATCGCCCCCGGCCACCAGGTTTCCATCACTCCCCCGATCCTCAAGGTCCGCCCGCCCAAGTGAGTCACCCCTCCGGAGAACTCGACGCCGCCATTGACGCCCCGGCCGGGTTTGGCGCACACTAGCCGCACCGGACGGACAGGAATAGCAGGCCGTGCCCGGCCTGCGGCCGCCGGCGGGGTGTCTCAACAGAGAGGGTGTTCCGATGAAGCCTACTTTTCAGTGCTTCTTCGCGGTGGCTGTCGTGGCGGTCGCTTGCAGTGGCTGTGGTGGGCTCCTGACGTGTCCCTTGTTGAGCGTCCTTGCGGCGGAGGAGCGCGTTGCGGAACTTCCTTTCCTGGGGGTCGGGGTCGCCGCGGTCGAAGCGGGGTGTGAGCGCTTCGAGCAGCCGCAGGACCATCCTTTGCTGGACGTGGCAGCCGGCACCGTGCTGGACGATCTTGCCGGTATGGAGGGCTGCTGGGGGGCCTGCGTGGGGCCGGAATTGCTTCAGGCCCAAGGATTCCTTCACGCCGACGTCGAGTTCTATCGTTTTGATCTCGCTCCCGGCCGGATAATCTACCAGGTCGTGCAGCGGGGAGAGCCGCCCTTTGGATTCGATGTCTTCCTGGAGCACGTCTACTCGTTTGAGGTGACCGGCCCCGATCGTATCACGGTCCGGCTGGTCTCCGCCACCTCCTCATCGACGCTTGGCAGCGAGGGGCAGATGGAGGGACCACGCGAAGTGCCGGACGCCGAGCCGTTCGACCTCCAGATCACGCTCCAAGGCGATGCGTTCAAGTTCGGTGATTCCGCAGGTGCGTCGGCGGATTTCTCCGGGCCGCACCGGGCGAACCTGGTCTTCTTCCGCTTTGACTGTCCGCCCTGACCGCGAGAGCAGTAGGTGAGGTTCTCACCTCTCACGCTTCCCCGATTCGTCGGGTCTTGGGACCACTGCTGTAAACATAGCGGCTACCTCTGTTCACGTCTCCTGAGATCGCGCATTCTGCGTGTGGTTGGGCATTGACGAGGAGGTCGCCATGGATGGCGCGGTACGCGAGATGTGGGCACGGATGCCCCTGGCGGAGGC
>JAUWXH010000242.1 GCA_030616465.1 Planctomycetota bacterium
GGCGGACGCTACGTTGGAAACGCCCAGCAGTTGACGCCACTTGCGGATGAGCTCCAGCGCCGCGTTCGCGTCGAGCTGCTCGGCGGCGAGTTCGCGCATCTGGCGCACCACGGTCTCTTCCGGCTCCTCGAACAGCCGAAGCTGCCGCTGTCGGCGGCGCTGGACGGCGGCCAGCACCGGACGCTGCGACTCACGCGAGAACGTGCCTTCCAGCTCGTTGAGCACCGCGTTGGCCCGCTCCAGCACGTCCGGCGAGACCCCCGCCAGCTTGGCTACGTGCAGCCCGTAACTCCGATCGGCCGCCCCGGCCACGATCCGGTGCAGGAAGACCACCTGGTCCTCGTACTCCCGCACGGCAACGTTCAGGTTGAACACCGGTTCGAGCAGCTCCCCGAGCTCGGTCAGCTCGTGGTAGTGCGTGGCGAACAGCGTTCGGCAGCCGCACTGCGTGGCCAGGTGCTCGGTAATCGCCCAGGCAAGCGAGATGCCGTCGAACGTGCTGGTTCCGCGGCCGATCTCGTCGAGGATCACCAGGCTTTGGCCGGTGGCGTTGTGCAGGATGTTGGCGGTTTCCAGCATCTCGATCATGAAGGTCGATTGCCCGCGGGCCAGCTCGTCGCTCGCCCCGACGCGGGTGAAGATGCGATCGACGACGCCCAGGCGCATCCGCTTGGCCGGCACCCAGCAGCCGCAATGCGCCAGCAGCGTCAGCAGGGCGACCTGGCGGATGTAGGTGCTTTTGCCGGACATGTTCGGTCCGGTTATCAGCGCCAGCGACTTGTCCCCGGCGGCCATCTGCGTATCGTTCGGCACGAAATCGCTTTCGAGCACCTGCTCCACGACCGGATGCCGCCCCTCTTCGACCGCGAGCACCGACTCTTCGACGAATTCGGGCTGGCAATACCGTCGTTCCCGTGAGAGCTCCGCCCACCCGGCCAGAACATCGATCACCGCGAGCGCGCCGGCGGCTTGCTGCAAACGCGGGATGTGCCCGGCCAGCGCGTCACGCAGTTGGACGAACAGGTCGTATTCCAGCTCCTTGGCACGCGACTCGGCCGACAGCGCCTCGCTCTCATAATGCTTGAGCTCGTCGGTGATGTAGCGTTCGGCGTTCTTGATGGTTTGCTTGCGCACATAGTCCGGCGGCACGCGGTCGCGGTGCCGGTTGGTGACCTCGATGTAGAAGCCGAACACCTTGTTGTAGCCGACCTTGAGCGTCGGGATGCCGGTGCGCTGCATCTCGCGCGTCTGGAAATCGGCCAGCCAGCGTTCGCCCGCGCTGCCGACCTGCCGCAGACGGTCGAGTTCCGCGTTGTACCCGTCGGCGAAGATGCCGCCGTCCCGCAGCGTGTTCGGAGCGTCCGGTCGCAGCGCACTGCATAGCTGACTGGCAACCTCGTCGAGCCCCTGCAGGCGTTCCGTGAGCAGGTCGGCTTCGTCCGCTTTCAGCCCACCCAGCGCGTCGCGGACCCGCGGCAACCGGTTCAACCCGTCGCCGAGCGCCCGCAGGTCACGTGGACTGACGCGCTGCACGCCGACCCGCCCGACCAATCGTTCGATATCGCCTATCTCGCGCAGGGTCTGGCGAAGTGTGGTCCGCTGCGTGGCCGCGCTATGTAACGCTTCCACAAGTCGCTGTCGCCGTTGGATGGTCTCCACGCTGCGCAACGGGTAGCACAACCATTGCCGCAGCAGCCGCGTGCCCATCGGGTTCCGCGTCCAATCGACCGCTGCCAGCAGTGAGCCCTCGCGCGCTCCGCTTCGCAACGTGCGCTCGACCTCGAGCGCGCGCAGCGTGGTCGGGTCGAGCGCCATGAACTCATCGGTGCTCCGGCGTTTCGGCGGGCGCAGGTGCTTGACCGCGGATCTCTGCGTCTCGCGCGCGTATGCGAGCAGTGCGCCGGCCGCTTGCAGCGAGGCATCGACGCGCTCGAATCCGAAGCCTTCCAGGCCGCATGTTTGTCCCGGGCGGGACGCCCGGGCTACCCCGAACTGCTCGGTGAGCAGTTGCTCGGCGTGGTGGGCGCCGAAGTCGGACGCCGGCCGATAGGTGACCGCCGCTCCGGTCCGCTCCCGCAGCTCCGTTTCCAGCGGACTTGGCCCGGGCTGCGTGCCCTCCGGCAGCAGCACCTCGGCGGGCGCGATTCGGCCGAGCTCGTCCAGCAAGCGCTGCCGGTCGCACAACTGCACGAAGAACTGTCCGGTTGAGAGTTCGAGCGTGGCGATGCCCGCTTGGTCGTGCTCGGGAGACACCGCTGCCAGGACGTTGCTTTGCTGCTGGTCGAGCAGCCCCTCGTCGGTGAGTGTGCCGGGCGTCACGATCCGGACGATGGCCCGTTGGACGACGCCCTTCGCCTGCCGCGGATCCTCGATCTGCTCGCTGATGGCGACTTTGCGGCCGGCGGCCACCAGCTTGGCCAAGTAGGCGTCCAGGGCGTGGTGGGGGATGCCGGCCAGGGGCGTCTTGCCGCGGTCGCGGCTGGTCAGCGTGATGCCCAACAGCTTGGCCGCCGCCTTCGCGTCATCGTAGAACAGCTCGTAGAAATCCCCCATCCGAAACAGCAGCAGGGCATCCCCGGCCTGACGCTTCTGTTCCCAGTACTGGCGCATGGCCGGTGTGAGTTGCTCGCCTGCCGGCGGTTCAGTCGCCGGCGTAGACGACGCCTCGGACGAATTGGACGCGGTGGTGCCACTCACAATCGGAATGTAGCCGACACCCCCACGCCGGAAAAGAGCCGCGGCTTTGAAGCCCGCGCGGCCGCGGCATGGCGCTCCGCCCCAAGACAATACCACTTCATCAGGTTGACGCTGCTAGCTACCCCCCCATCATGCACGGATAATAACCTGGGGCCCATGGCGAGCGCGCCGTGCGCACGCCCGCAGGAACGCCGTTATGAACGTATTCGTCACCGGCGGGGCCGGCTACATCGGCAGCCATTGTGTCAAACGCCTGCTGGCAGCCGCACACCAGGTCACCGTCTACGACAGCCTCATCCACGGGCACCGTCAGGCGGTCGATCCGCGTGCGACGTTCGTTCACGCCGACCTGGCGGACCGGGAGAAGCTGCCCGGCGTGCTCGCATTCGGCGGCTTCGACGCCGTCATGCACTTCGCCGCCTTCCTCAACGTCGGCGAATCGGTCGAGAAGCCGCTGCTGTACTACCGCAACAACGTCGCCAACACCATCAACCTGTTGGAGGGCATGCAGCGGGCGCGAATCAGCCGGCTGGTGTTCAGCGGCACGTGTGCGGTCTACGGCGTGCCGGAGCGCTTGCCGATCACCGAGGACCTGCCCAAGCGCCCGATCAGCCCCTACGGCACCTCGAAGCTGACGGTCGAGTGGCTGTTGCGTGACTCGGCCAAGGCGTGGGGGCTGGGGTCGGTTTCGCTCCGCTACTTCAACGCCGCGGGGGCGGCCGCCGACGGGTCCATCGGCGAAGACCATCGCCCCGAGATCCATCTGATCCCCGTCTTGCTGGAAGTGGCCCTGGGCAAGCGCGAGTCTGTCGACGTGTTCGGGACGGACTACCCGACGCCCGACGGCTCATGCGTGCGCGACTACATCCACGTCGAGGACCTGGCCGACGCACACCTGCTGGCGCTGGAGCTGCTAACTCCTGGACAGGCAGAGGCTTACAACGTGGGGACCGGCCGGGGCTACAGCGTGCTCGAAGTTCTCGCGGCCGCCCGCGCTGTCACTGGCCACCCTATTCCGCAGCGCCTCGCCGCTCGCCGACCCGGTGACCCACCCGTGCTCTATGCCGACCCGGATCGAATCAAGCAGCGCCTCGGCTGGAAACCGCGTTACACCGAGCTATCGGACATGATCGCCAGTGCCTGGCGCTGGCGCCAGGCGCACCCGGGCGGGTATGGTTCGGAATAAAACGGTCCACGCCCTTGTTTCGCACAGGTGACAAGAGCTATACTGGAGCTTGATAAGGCTCGTGTGGGAGGTGAATTCTAAGATCATCAAAGGTGATATCCTCTTTCTGAATCATCAGTTACCTCTCTCAGCCCCTCGGTAGCCCCCACAAGCAGGTTCCACGACGATTGCGAGCGAGCGGGGATTTTGCGCCGATGTTTTTTCCCGCGTCGGCGTCAAAACCGCCCTAGCGCGCGTCGGATAACTAATGCGGGCCCATACAGCGGATCGCTATGCGCCCGCTGAGGCGAAGCACTTCGCCAGGTCCGATCCGACGTGCATTTGTGTCGTTATTCGAGTTTGTTGGAAGGCATGATAGATGAGTGGGTCACCCCAAGGACTGCGAAAGAAGCTCACTAAGGTCGGTGAGGCGTTCGGCCCCCCAATCCACCCGGAGGAGCTGACCGCCAACCTGAGCAAACTGGAACATAAGCTCAACCGCGACATGAAATGCCCCGCGGGTAAGAGCCAGGTCTTCCTGCGGTCGCTCTTGACCGGCACCGGCACGACCCGTCCGCGGATCGCGCTCAAGTGCCACCTGCGCAGGCAGATCGGCTTGCCCCGGGATGTGTTCTACGAGCACATTCGCGACTTGTGCTGTACGGACCCGGAGCAATGTGAGGCGTATCGCGCACTGAA
>JAUWXH010000305.1 GCA_030616465.1 Planctomycetota bacterium
GTCATAGCGACCGATATGCCGCGACGACCGGAACACCTCGGCACGGTCCTGGCAGGGCACATCGTGTTCACCGTCGTCTACTCCGCCCTGTTCGCAAACGTGTTCTGGCTCATGCCGCTGCTCGTGCGCCTCCGCTTCGGCGCGGAAGACGCGCACTGGAAAGACTGGCAAACGACGCTGGTCACCGCGACCATCCCGATCGTGATGATGTCCTCGATCTTCTGGGCCGAACTGTTGCGCCGCATCAACTTGCGAACCTACCTGCTGATCTTCTGGGTCGTCAGCGCCGTTCCGCTCGGCTGCGTCGCGCTGGCACAGAATTACTGGCAGTTCTTCGCCTGCCATCTCGTCGCGGCTGCCGGCTTCGCCAGTTGGTTACCTGCAAACGGCACGCTCCTCAAACACTTCTACGGCGACGCCGTGCGCGGTCGGGTGTTCGGCCTGCTGAACGCGGTCACTCTGGTCGGCAGTATCGCCGCCATCTATGCATTGGGGACCTGGATCGAACAGGACCCGCGCGCGTTCCGCATCTACTTCCCCTGCGCGGCCGCCGCCCAGTTGGCCGGAGTCCTGGTCCTCCGTTGGCTCGTGCGACTGACCCGGGCCGAGCAAAGCCCGGCGGCAGCGCCCGCGCGCTCGTGGACGGCATTGCTGCGCCCCGTGTTGCACATGGGCAACGTCCTCCGGTCCGATCGCACCTTCCTGCGCTACGAACTTGCCTTCATGACGTATGGGGCGGGCTTCATGATTTGCGACGCCCTGCTGCCGGTGCTCGCCACGGACAAGCTGGGCATGTGGTACGCGGACTTCGCGCAGTCTACCCAGATGGCCGTCAAAATCGCCATGTTGGTCGTGATCCTGCCGATAGGTTGGCTGCTCGATCGCATCGGCCCCATACGAACGTGCGCCATCGCTTTCGGCATCCTGACGCTGTATCCACTGCTCCTGCTGCTGGCGCGAAGCCCCACCGGCGTCGCCGTCGCCAGCATCTTCTACGGCATCGGCCTGGGCGGCGTCATGCTGGGCTGGACGCTCGGGCCCATCACCCTCGCCGGCAGCTCCGAAAAAGTGCCCCACTACGTCGCCATTCACGCGACGCTGGTCGGCGTGCGCGGCGTCGTGTTTCAGGGAGGCGGCATGGCGCTTTATAAGATCACCGGCAATTTCGCCTGGCCGCTCGGCCTCGCGGCCTTAGCATTCCTGTGGGCAGCCGTGCAAATGCGGCAACTGCACAGCGCGGCGGGCCGCGGCAAGAGCGGTTCAGCAGGCGCTTCGCCGCCGTGCGCTAAGGACTAGAATGCCCGAATGAACAGGACCGGCTCGCCGCTTACGTTCCTGCGCATGACGGCCCGCAATCTGTATCGCCGGCCGATGCGCACCGCGCTGGCCGCGCTGGGCGTGGCGATCGGCGTGGTGGCGATCGTTTCCTTCTCGGCGCTCGTTCGCGGCCTGTGGGACGCCGTGGACGCGACCATCCACATCAACGACGCTGAGCTGATGGTCTTCCAAGCCGATGTGGCGGCCGACCTGTTAAGCGTGCTGGATGAAGAGGAGACCCGTGCCAAGCTGACGGCGATTCCCGAAGTCCGCGAGGCGATTGCAACACTCTGGCACATCTTGCCGGTCGCGGGCCGGCGATTCTGCCTGATTTTGGGGTTGCGTCTGGAAGATATGCCTTCGCTGCGAAACGACCTGATCCGCGGCCGCTGCCCCCAAGCCGACGACGAACTGGTGCTCGGCTCGATCGCGTGCGGCGCGCTCGAAAAAGACCTGGACGATGTCCTGCACGTTCGCGACAAGCCCTATCGGGTCGTGGGGGTGTTCCGGACTGACGCCGTGTTTCTCAACGGCGCGATTGTCATGAGTCTGCCGCGCTTGCAGCGTCTGGCGGCGCGCGAGGGGCGCGTGTCGTTGTTTCAGGTGCACCTGCAGCGCGGCGCGAACCCCGCCGCCGTCGCCGAGAGAATCGAGCGCGAACACCGCGACCTGGTCGCGGTCGGCGACGCGAGTGAATACCACAAGGTAGACCAGGGGCTCGAGATCGCGCAAGACATGGTGTGGGCCGTCTCCTTCCTCGCGATCGTCATTGGCAGCATCATCATCGCCAACACCATGTGGATGACGGTGCTGCAGCGCACGCGCGAGATCGGCGTGCTGCGCGCGGTCGGTTGGCCCCGCCGGCGAATCATGGGCATGATCGTGTTGGAAGCGGCGGGCGTGGGGCTGATCGCGTGCCCGCTGGGCTGGCTGCTCGGCGCCGGCTTGGCCGAACTGACCACGGTCTTGCCGGTTTCAGAACAATTCATGGAGCCGGTGTTCAGCGCCACCCCATTTCTGCTGGCGTTAGGCGTCGCAGTCGTACTCAGCGTGCTCGGCGCGCTACTTCCGGCGTGGCGGGCGGGACGTATCTCCCCGGCGGAGGCGCTGCGCTATGAATGACAAGGCGACGGCGAACGCAGCAGGTATCTCCGCCCGGGGGCTGGTCAAGCACTACGAGGCCGGACGGGTCCGCGCCGTGGACGGGCTGGATCTGGAGATCGCGGGCGGCGAGTTTGTGGCCATCTGCGGGCCATCGGGGTGTGGCAAGACCACGCTACTCAATCTCATCGCCGCCATCGATCGGCCCGACGCGGGGTCACTCTCCGTTGCGGGCGTCTCACTAACGGGCCTGTCGGGCTACGCAGCGGACGGGCACCGCCGCTCCACGGTCGGGCTGGTGTTCCAACTGCATAATCTGCTGCCGAACCTGACAGCGCTGGAGAATGTGCAGGTTCCGATGCTCGTCACGCGGCGGACACCGCGCGAGCGCCGAGCGCGCGCGCGAGCCCTGCTGGAGCGGGTCGGCTTGTCGCACCGCGAGCATGCGCTGCCGAACGCCCTGTCGGCAGGCGAACGGCAGCGGGTGGCGATCGCGCGGGCGCTCGCCAACGAACCGCGCATTCTGCTCGCGGACGAACCGACCGGGGCACTGGACTCCAAGAACGGGGCGCGCTTGCTCGATCAGCTCGACGAATTGCAGCGCGACGCGCGGACCACGCTGGTGGTCGTCACGCATGACCCACAGGTGGCTGCCCGAGCCAGCCGGGTACTCGAGATGCTGGACGGGCGCATCACAGGTTCGCCGGCGGCGGCCAGCGGGGATTGATCCGCCCTTGGACACTACCTCGGCCGGACTGCTCGCCCAGCACCGGCGTGCCGGGCTATTCTCAAGCGCCCCTCCGGGGCCACCCCCCAGCGGACATCCGCTAAAGACGCGCGGCAAGACTATCATGCACCCGGCGTAGCGGCTGGACCTCGTTGGCCGTCGGTGGGCCCGATAAAGTCGGGGCCGGCGGGGACGTGAGGGGAAGGTGGTCAAGATGCTCATTTTGCGCGCCCCCTTATTGGAGCACCTTTGTTATCGGGCCCGCGGCGGGCCGGTAGGGACCGAGGGACCAAGGGACGGAGGGACCGAGGTTGGCGGAGAAGACGCGCGTACATGGAAGATGGTAGGCGGCGAGTTTTCGGTTTTCAGTTGTCAGTTTTCGGTTGGTGGGGATTGGCGTCGAATGGCGGATTTCAGATTGACGATTGACGATGGGCGATGGGGGGTTCGGGGATTGAGGCTGTCGCTGGATGGCGGAAACTGGCAGATTCTGGTAGCATTTGCGTGGTCAGGTTTGGACGTGCCCACACTTCGCGGGGGCATGCCACCGAGTATCGTGGATGGGTGGTCCGTTTGCGTGCGAAAAGACACTGGTGAGAGCAGTGCGTCGGGCGCGACCGAGGGTCGGGGGAGAACACCACTGACACAGCAGTGGCACCCGGTACAGGCATCCGGAACGGGATGGGGCACCCGCGATTATGGGGTAAATGCCCGTGAAGTACTTGGTCGATAGAACGCCACGCGTCTGGCTTGAACCGGGTAAGCGGAGGATACGAACCCATGTTTGACGAATTGTTTCCAATCGAAGACGAGATTCTCGGGAAGTTGAATG
>JAUWXH010000552.1 GCA_030616465.1 Planctomycetota bacterium
GGTCAACGACGTGGGCATGAGTGGGTCTCCTGGTTACACGTTTCACGGCCTTCGGGGTGCGGCGCGGTTGTCCTGCGCCGCAGGTGCGCCGAGCGTCCACAGGCTGCGCGCCCGCGCGGGAGATTGTATTCCTATATATTCTAGAAAACAGGGGAGCGGCCCAGATCGCTGACGATTGGCGCCGGCTGGCGCACAATGACGCGCACTTATCCGGTTGCCGCTCCGAGCGCTTGAGAAAGCGCCCGCCCGGACGGAGAATCCCTGTTCGCGGGGGCCGGCGGAGCGGTTCCTGAGCGCCTGGCGGCAAACCGGAGATCACACAGCAAAGGAAGCAGCAGATGTCCCCAAGACCCCTGAACGTCGGTCTGATTGGTGGCGGAGCTGGTGCGTTCATCGTTCATCCGCACCAGCGTGCGATCCACTTTGACGGGACCCGGCGGGTGGTAGCCGCCGCCCTGCACCCTGATCCAAAGGTGGCGATGCAGGAGGCGGAAACCTGGCCCTACCCGATCCGCGGGTACCCGAGCTACGACGAGATGATCAAGGCGGAGGCCGCCAAGCCCCTCGGCCAGCGCGTCGATTATGTGCTCATCGTGACGCCGAACAACGTGCACTTCGACCCGGCCATGAAGTGCCTTGAGGCCGGCATTCCGGTTTTCTGTGAGAAGCCGCTGACCGTGACGCTGGACGAGGCGGACCGGCTGGTCGCGGCGGTGCGGCAGCACGAGATTCCGTTCGGTGTGGCCTACACGTACCTTGGTCACTGGACCAGCCGGTTCTCACGCCACATCGTCCGCAGCGGGCTGCTCGGCGAGGTACGCTGGGTGGATGCTTACTATCTCCAGGGTTGGCTGGCCGGGCGGACCGAGGACCAGGGAGTCATGCAGGCCGAATGGCGAGTCGATCCCAAACAGGCCGGGGCGAGCTGCTGCGGCGGGGACATCGGTACGCACGCTCTGATGCAGCTTCGCTACGTCACCGGGCTGGAGGTAATCCGGCTACGTGCTCATCTGGAGACGTTCGTGGAGGGCCGCCAACTCGACGACCACTTCACCGCGTACTGCCAGCTGTCCAATGGCGGCCGAGCGCTGGTGCGGGCCTCGCAGATCGCCATCGGCCACAAGAACGACCTGGGCATCGAGATCAACGGCACCAAGGGCTCGCTCGTATGGGTCCAGGAGGAGCCGGAAGAGTTGATCATCCGCCTGCCGGATCAGCCGGATCGGACGTACTGGCGGGCGGCGGTCGCGGCGAACGATGGGTTCTTGGGCGAGTTGCCGGAAGACCTGATGGCCGAGCCCAACATCCCGCCGGGACATCCCGAGGCCTTCCACGACGCCTTCGCCCGGCTGCACCGCTGCTTCGAGCAGGATGTGCGGGCTTACCTGGACGGCAAGCCGTTCGAGTCCGACGGCAGCAAGTACGCCAACGTCAAAGACGGCCGCACGGGTATCGCGTTCATTGATGCGGCTGTGCGGAGCGACGCGGAAGGCGGCGCCTGGGTGGAGATGTAACCAGCAGCTCGTGAGCGACCGGCGTCGGAACTTCAACCGATCGCGAGGCACGCTAGCTTACCGTGTCGCCCCGCGATCGGTCTTTGTTGCCGGTCAAACCGGCGGACGGAAAGTCCCGTGCCTACGTGCCGCGGTCCCGTTCGCCGAGCAGGATGGCGAGGTCGGCCTAGTCGGTGTTGCCGGCATCGTCGGA
>JAUWXH010000209.1 GCA_030616465.1 Planctomycetota bacterium
GGCCCAGCTCGCGCCGGATTGCGGTCGATTCCTCGACCGCGTCCACCGCTTTGGTGAGCCACGAGCGCCGGCCCTCACGCGTCGCCTCCAGACCCGCCAGATCGCTGTAGCGGTTCGAGGCGTTGTTGAGCGACGCGGCCAGATCGGCGCGCACGCCCAGCTCGCGGTAGATACGCGCTGCTTCCTCGACCGCCGCCACCGCTTTGGTCAGCCACGAGCGCCGGCCCTCCTGCGTCGTCTCCAGACCCGCCAGATCGCTGTAGATAACCGACGCGTTGTTGAGCGACAGGGCCACCATCTTTCTGTCGCCCCGCGCAAGCTCACCCACGGCCTCAAAATGGCGCGCCCCGTCGGCCAGGCGCCGTCGGTAGCCCGGGCGAGCGCCGGTTCGGGGAGCGACCCACTCGGCATAGAAAACGCCAGTGCCGTTATGGAGTTGAATACATGTTTCGACGTCCGCCTCGACGTCAACGGCGAACTGGTCCCAGAGTTCGTACCAGCCCTCGTCCAGCTCAACGACTTCATACTGCACGTCCAGGCACGCCGGCACCCCCGCCGCCCGCGTCAGCCACAGCGAGCGCTCCAGCGCGTCGAGCTTCGCCGACAGATCCGTCGCGGAGATGCCGGTGGCCTTCGCCGCTTGTTGAAGCAGATGCAATTGCGGCGGCGTCTTCGCAGCCCAGAACAGCCGAATCAAGCGCAGAACGCCCTGCGACGTTGCGTCGAGCCCGTTCCAGTAACGCTTCCATAGGTCGCATACGTTCCCCGGCAATCCCGCCAAGTGCTCGTCGCGCAGCGTCCGGTCAGCACTCCCGCGTGGCGCCCCGAGCATTGAGATGACATACAGCGGCGTCGCGTCACGCTCCGCGGCAGCTTCCGCGGCCTGCGTCAGTAAACGCTCTTCGATGACCAGTTCCCATTCGTCGCGGCAGATCTCGATCAGCCGTTTGCAGCGATCCACATCGAGATCCCGCAGGCTCAGCTCCGCCTCGCCGAGCAGCCCCAGGTCCTGGGCGGTCGTGATGGGGATCTCCGGCCGGATGCCCTCCCACTCCTGACTGCGCGTCGCAGCCAGGAGGGCGACGTGCTCGTATCGCCCGGCGATCTTCGGCGCGTCGTGTTTACGTCTCCGCAGCACCAGGCACACGTTCACGAACATCTTGTGGTTTTCGTGCAGATCGTCGAAGACGATCACCGCCCCGCCCGCGGCCTCGTCCAGAAGACCCTCAACCTGCGCCGCCTCGGACAGGTCCGACTCGACGACGAGCACGGTCTGCGGCTGGGCACGCTCGAGCTGCTCGAAGATCGTCATCGTCTTGCCCGCCCCCGGCTTGCCGAAGATCAGCCGATTCCGAACCGTGGCGGACAGCTCATCCCACTGCTCCAGCGCCACGCGCTGGCGCAACCACTCCGGCGGCCGGGCCCGTAGCGCCCGGCGGACCAGCTCGCTGTCATACGGCGAGACCTTGACGTAGCCCTCTCGGTACCCGGGAATCCCCAGCCGGGCGCACGTCTCCCGCCAGACACCTTCGGACGTAGCTGTGCTGAGAATCGTCTCGCGATTGTATATGCGCAACTCGAGACCGAAGTCGTGCTCGATCTTGGCCTTCCACTTGCTCACGGTCGTGTTGCGCGGCGACTTGTTGGCGGCGAAGAGCATCACATCCGCGTCTTCGCGGCTGGGGTCCTCGGTCCACCGGTTGGCGTCGCTCCGGATCTTGTCCAGTGAACACGTGAACGACACCGCGACGAAGCACTTCCTCCCGTCCGGCGTCAGCGCCACACCGTCGCGGCCGAAGTCGCCCTGCACCGCGCTCAGGCGGATATCCGCGTAGCCGTCGTGCCGCAGCAGCCCGAGCACGAAGTTCTGGAACAGACGCCACTCCTGCATCTCGCGCATCTGCTCGAGACGCCGGCCAAGGACCTCTTTGCGCTCTTCGATCAGCCCGGCCATCTGGCGCTTATGCCTCCGGGTTCACCCTGTATGTAGATGGCGTGTAGCCTCTTGGAAAGTCTAACGCATGCGAGGCGAATGTACCACTCGCACGCCTCGGAGGTGGGTCTTCGAGCGAAGTTTACCCGGTGGGTAGGATCAACACGCCGCCCAGCCGCAGTGGTGGCACTTGCGGCAACCTTCCTGGTGGGTCAGGGTGTTGCCGCACTCGGGACACTTGACGTTGTAGTGCGCGGCCGCGTCGTGGAAATGGCGTAGCGGCGGCAGCCGCGTGTCGCCCACGGCCGTTGTTGCCTGGCCGTTGTCCCGGTGGACGCCGTCATGGCGCTGCTGTATCGCGGGCTGGAGAACGACGCTGTCCACGCGCACCTCGATCTCATCAGGGCACAGCCGCGTACGCTCCTCTTGTGGATCAACGAGCGCGGTCACGGTTTCGAACGTCGCCACGACCTCGCCGCCCACGTTCTGCGAAGACGCCGACTTCGTCTGCAAGGCCTGAATGCCGCTCGCGCCGCTCTTCCGCACGGTCTGGCCGCGCGTTTCGGTGAGTCCGGATACCTCGATCTGACGATCGCGACTGCCCGGGTTCGCGTCGCTCAAGCGTTTGGCCCGGTCCTTTCCGTTACCGTCGTCGCCGTCCGGGTCGTCATCCGCGGGCGGGACGCGCGGCGGTGACTGGGGGCCGGCCTGCACGGACCGATCTACCGGGGCGGTCTCGGGCGTGTGCGGCGGGCGGTAGGGGTTGTGCAAATCGGCCAGATCGATTTCACCGAGCAGCAGCGCCCGCAGACCGAAACGTTCCTTGGCCCGCATGTACAGCTTCAGTGCGCTGGCCAACCCGTCGCCCAGCGACATGATCCGCCCGGCCCGGGTCGCGATTTGCAGCGATGAGCCGATGCCCTCGAGCTGTTTGATCACGTGCCGCAGGCTGCCGCCCGACCGGAGCCACAGCGAGATCATGCGGCAAATCGCCTCGAGATCGCTATTGGCCACGTCGCCGCCCTTGCCGAGCTGGGCGAAGACCTCCAGCTCCCACTCGCTACGCGGGTCAACGGTGATCTTCACGTGCATGTTGCCGAACGGCGTCATCTGCCGAATGCGCAACCCGCTCACGATTTCCGGCAGGTCGCGCGGCTCGAGCAGAGGCGGCGGCGAAAGCCGACCCGACGAGGCGCTGCGCGGCGCGGCGGCAGCTTCGTTCGAACGCTCCTCTACACCCTCAACCTGCTCATCGCGGACCGGCTCGGATGCCTCGGTACAGTCCCCGGCTTTGCCAGGCGGACTCGAACTGGGCGGATCCTCAGGCACCTCGTCCGCATCCCGCTCGGCCGGCCGCACGCCGACGCCTTCCTCTACCGAAGAACCGCGGGAAGCCGGACGACCCAACTCGCTCACACCCGCAGCTCCGGACGCCGCGCAGTGCTCCTCGACCAGCCCGTCTTCCTCTGCCTCCCTCCCCGAATCCTTCTTAAGCGCCATTGGCTGGTAGCTGCGGCAGCCGTCGCGGTAAACCGTCACACCCTTGCAGCCCAGCTCGAAGGCCAACCGGTAGATGTCCTCGACGTCCCGTGGCGTGGCCGAAGCCAGGAAGTTGATCGTCTTGCTGATCGACGAGTCGCAATGCCGCTGGAACGCCGCCTGCATCTGAACATGCCACTTCGGGCTGATATCGTGCGCGCAGACGAACACCCGCTTGATGTGCTCGGGGACCCCCTCGATGTGCGCCAGCGTACCCTCCCGGGCCACACGCTCGATCAATTCCTGCGAGTAGATGCCGCGCGCTTCGGCATCCTGACGGAAGGTCTCATTGACCTCGATCAACGGCTGCTCGCCCTGCACCTGATCGCGCAGCACGTTCCGCATGAACGCCAGCGAGAACATCGGCTCAATCCCGCCCGAGCAGTTGGCGATGATGCTGATCGTGCCGGTGGGGGCCACCGTTGTGACCGCGGCGTTGCGCATCATGCGGTTGCGACGCGTATGCCACACGCTGCCGCTCCAGTTCTCGAAGCAGCCGCGGCAACGCGCCAGGTGCTCGCTGTAGTTGTGGGCCGCGTCGTTAAGGAACTGCATGAAGCGCTCACCCCAAGCCAACCCGCCCTCGCTGTTGTACGGCATGCCCAGCTTGTACAACGCGTCCGCAAAGCCCATGATCCCCAGCCCGATCTTGCGATTGGCCTTGCACATCCGCTCAATCTCGGGCAGCGGGTAGTTGTTGGCGTCGATCACGTTGTCCAGAAAACGCGTCGCGAGATGCACCACCTGGCGCAGTGCGTCCCAGTCCACGTCCGCCTCCGGCGTGCAGGCCTTGGTCACGAACCGACCGAGGTTGATGCTGCCGAGGTTGCAGGCCTCATACGGCAACAGCGGCTGCTCGCCACAGGGGTTGGTGGCCTCGATCCGGCCCAACTGCGGCGTGGGATTGTGCTCGTTGATGCGGTCGATGAAGGCCACGCCGGGCTCGCCCGTCTGCCAGGCGTTTCTGACGATAATGTCCCAGATATCGCGCTTGGTGTAGACGCGCCCACGCAGCTCGGCCGGGACTCGACCGGTCAGACGCGGCGAGCGGAAGTACCGCTCCAGGCCGTCGCCGCGAACCGGCTCCACGCAATCGACCTTCACCAGGTCGCGAAGGTCGTACTCACGCACGTCTGCGTCCCGCGGAATGACGTACGCCGTGCCGCTGCGCGGATTGCGCACCACATGCGGCGAATCGGGCCGGTCCAGGAACTCCTCCATCCACGTGTCGGTGATCTTCACCGAGATGTTGTAGTTGGTGAACTGGTTCAAATCCTGCTTGGCGTGCAGGAACTTGAGGATGTCGGGATGGTGGATGTACATCATCCCCATGTTGGCGCCCCGCCGAAAGGCCCCCTGCTGGATGGCGTTGGTGGCTTCGCTGAAGGCGCGCCAGAAGCTGATCGGTCCGCTGGTCGTACCGCCGGAGCTGTGAATGTAGTCGCCGGTGGGGCGTAGACGGTCAAAGG
>JAUWXH010000070.1 GCA_030616465.1 Planctomycetota bacterium
TACCAGGACACCAACCACGCCCAATACCTGATCGCCCGCTACCTCTCCCAGTACCACCGCAACATCTGTGCCACCGGCGACCCGGACCAGAGCATTTACGGCTGGCGCGGGGCCGACATCGGCAACATCCTCGAGTTCGAGCGCGATTACCCCGACGCGGTCGTGGTGCGGCTCGAGCAGAACTACCGTTCGACCCCGGATATCCTGCGCGCCGCCTCGAAGCTCATCTCCGCCAATCGCCGCCGCAAACGCAAAGACCTGTGGACCGACAACCGCCCGGGCACACCGGTGCGGGTGTGGTCGTTCGCCGAGGGGCGGCATGAGTCACAGCGCATCGCGGAGACGATTGCGGCCCTGCGCGGGGACGGCCGCCCGTACAGCGACATGGCAATCTTCTACCGCATCAACGCGATTTCGCGCGAGCTGGAGGACGCCCTGCGCCGCCGCGGCGTCCCCTACCAGATCGCGCGCGGCGTCGAGTTCTACGGCCGCAAGGAAATCAGGGACGTGCTGGCGTATTTGCGCGTGCTGGTCAACCCGCGCGACGAAATAGCCCTGCTGCGCATCATCAACGCGCCCGCGCGCGGCATCGGCAAGACGACGCTCGAACGCCTGCGCCGGGCCGCGGAGCAGAGTGAGCAGTCGCTGATGGACGTGCTGCGCCGGGCGGACGAAGTGCCGACGTTGAAGGCGGCCGCCGCCGCCCGCGTCCGCAAGTTCACAACCCTGCTCGACCAGATAAAGAACCTGGTCGAGGGCACCGTGGCCGACGCGGTCAGCAAGGTCCTCTCGCTTTCCGGCCTGGAAGCGGCGTTGAAGGAGGAGCGCGAGTCCGGCGGCGAAGACCGCCTGGCCAACGTGCAGGAGCTGGTCACCGCCGCCGCAGCCTACGACGAGGAAACCGAAGAGCCCACGCTATTGGACTTCTTGCAGCGCGTCGCTCTGACCAGCGAACAAGACGCGGTGGACGAATCCGCCGGCTGCGTGCTGCTCATGACGCTACACGCCGCCAAGGGCCTCGAATTCCCGGTGGTCTTCATGGTGGGCCTTGAACAGGGCACGCTCCCGCACGAGCGCGTGCTGGCGGGCGAACGGGACATCGAGGAAGAACGCCGGCTCTGCTTTGTCGGCATCACCCGCACCCAGGAAAGCCTCTATATGACGCACGCCCAGCAGCGGCTGCTGCGTGGCAAGCGCGTGCCGCGCTGCGCGTCGCAATTCCTGCACGAGTTGCCCGATGACGCGACGGTGTGGGAGCAGTTCGAGCCGCCGCCCCGCGAAGCCGCGGACGAGTCCCCGCAAGCCCAGGACGGCTTTGTCCCGCTGGACGATCAGCTTCCGCCGGAGGAAGTCCGCCCACCTTCGCGCCGGGCTCGAAAACGCCGCCTCGCTCCCGTGGAAGACGAACCCTGTTTCTCACCCGACGACCCCACCAGCGTCGCCGCCGCCCCCGTAACGCATTCGCCCTACGCAGACTGGAAACCAGGCACGCTCGTTGAGCACGAGCAGTATGGCGTCGGGCAGATCGTCTGGGTTCGGCCGAGTCCGGGGCAGTCCCGGGCGCTAATTCGCTTCGCCGGCTACGGTGAGAAAACCTTCGTCCTGGAGAAGGCGCCGGTCATCAAGCTCGAACGGCGGTAGGGCGGGTGGCCGGCGGAGACCGTCTGCCGGGCAAACGCCACGCGCCGATTGCGTGATAACGCCGCTTCACGTAGGCTGAGTGCGTGGGGCCCGGAATCCTGCAACAGGGGGCAGCGAGCCCGCATGAGCGACTCACAGCGAGAGATCGAGAACCTTCACCGCATCCTCGACATCGCCCGCTATATGGCGATGACCAACGATCTGGACGTGCTGCTGGGGACGATCGTCGAGGCCACCTGCGAAGTGCTCGACTGCGACCGCGCCACCATCTTCCTCTACGACGCCCAGACCGACGAGCTGTACAGTCGGGTCGCCAAGGGCGTGGACCAGATCCGCTTTCCGGCCGACCGCGGCATCGCCGGCGCCGCGGCCAAGCAACGCCGTGTCGTCAACGTCCCCGACGCCTATGCCGACCAGCGCTTCAACCCTGAGGTGGACAAGCAGACCGGCTACCGCACGCGAAACCTGCTGACGTTCCCCCTCGAAAACATCAACGGCGAACTGATCGGCGTGCTGCAAGCGCTCAACAAGACCGGCCGCCCGTTCGACGCCGACGACGAACACCTCGCCCTGGTTCTCGCGGCCCAGGCCGGTGTCGCCCTCGACCGCGGACGCCTGCTCGAAGAGTTCGCCGAGAAGCAGCGCATGGCCCGCGATCTCGACATCGCCCGCCAGATCCAGCAGGACCTGTTCCCCAAGGCCAGCCCCCAGATCCCGGGATACGAGATCGCCGGCTGGAACCGACCGGCGGACGAGACCGGCGGCGACTGCTACGACTTCGTCCCGCTGCCCGACGGCCGCGTGGCAATCCTGCTGGCCGACGCCACCGGTCACGGCATCGGCGCCGCGCTGGTCATCGCCGAGTGTCGCTCGCTCCTGCGCGCCATGCTCTCGGTCACCGACGACCTCAAACGCATCGCCGCCAGCGTAAACAACCTCCTGGTCCACGACCTTTCCGACGATCACTTCGTGACGGCGTTCATCGGAATCCTTGACCCCGCCACCCATCAGATCGAGTACATCGCCGGCGGCCAGGGACCGTTGATTCTGGTGTCGCCCAGCGGCGTGAAAAGCCGCGGTGCCACCGACCTGCCCTTCGCGGTGCTGCCCGACTACGACTTCGCCAAGATCGCACGATTCAAGTTCACCCCGAATACCACGCTCGTCCTGCTCACCGACGGGTTCTATGAAACCGCCAACGCCGAGGCGGAACTGTTCGGCGAGGACCGCGTGACGACGTTCATTCAGCATCACGCTTCCCTGTCGCTGGACGCGCTGATCGACCAGCTCTACGAGGCCGCCACCCGGTTCAGCGCCGGCACGCCCCAGGCCGACGACCTGACCGCCGTGCTGATTCGTCGCAACCGCTGACGCCCCCAGGGACGACGGCGATATCAAACCGCCGCGCCGGCCCCGGCTCGCAGGTACCGTCTTGCATTCCCGCGGCGCCGCGACGACAATCCGCACACAACCGTGGACGGCAGGTCGGGTAGTGCCGTTGATCGGGACCGACGTGGGACCAGATCAGCCCCCGCCGCCATCCCGCACCGAACGCTGAGGCAAGCTGAAACGTCTTCGAAGGAGAAAAAGCATGCTGAACTCGCGTATGTTCGCACTCGCGCTGGCGACCGTAATGATCGTGCCGGCAGTCCGCGCCCAGGTTAGCTTTCAGACAGCCATGCACTTCGCGGCCGGCGACGCAACACAAACACTGGAAGCCAGCGCGATCGCCGCGATCGACTACGACGGCGACGGGGACCGCGACCTGGTCGTCACCAACGCCAACCTCGACCTCACCTCGGGCACCACGGTGATTCTCGCCAACGACGGCAATGGCAGCTTCACCCGCACGACGGCCCTCGACCCGGGAAACCGCCCCTTCTCCATCGTCGTCGCCGATCTCAATGCTGACGGCGAGCTCGATCTGGCCATCGCCCTGCTGGCCGACGATGCCGTGGCCGTCTTGTTCGGCGACGGCCTGGGCGGCTTCGGCGCGGCGACGCAGTACGCCGTCGGAGACAGCCCGCTCCACGTCACCGCCGCTGACATTGACGGCCGGAACGGCCTCGATCTGCTCACCGCCAATGAACAAGACGACACCGTCAGCGTGCTGCTGAACAACGGCGACGGCACCTTCGCCGCTGCCCTGGCGACCGACGTCGCCGTCGTGAATGGCGCATCTCGCTCCGAGCCGAACGGAACCACCGTCGGCGATTTCGATGGCAACGGAAACGGCGACCTGGCGGTCGCGCTCGCCTTCCGCGACGAAGTCGGCGTGCTGCTCGGCAACGGCGACGGCACCTTCGGCGAAATGACCCTCTACGCGGTCGGCCGCGATCCCCACAAAGTCCTCGCCGATGATCTAAACGCGGACGGAGACCTCGACCTGGTCGTCATAAACACCACGGACGACACAGCGACCGTCCTGCTCGGCGACGGCACCGGCGGCTTCACCGCCGACGGCACCTACGCCGTCGGAAACAACCCCGAGGCACTCGCCCTCGCCGACCTGGACGAGGACGGCAACCTCGATCTCGTCACCGCCAACCGCGAAGGCGACAACGTCAGCGTCCTACTCGGCAACGGCGACGGCACCTTCGGGACCGCGGATACCTTCGCCGTCGGCGGCGCTCCAGTCGGCGTGGTCGTTGCAGACCTCAACGGCGACGGTGACCTCGACATCGCCACCGCCAACCAGGAAGGCAGCCTCATCGCACGAGACGACGTCTCGGTCCTCCTGGCCGGGGAGACCGTGCCCCCCGACGACGGTCCCCTTCCCTGTGGCTTTAGCTTCGGACCGCTCGGCCTGATGCCTTTCATGTTCATGGCGTTGGGTCTGGTCGGCCTGCGGCGCTACGGCCAGCGGCTCGGCCTGTACTAGCGCAAAACGGCAGCGCCGAGCGTCAAGTACCTGCCGGCCAATGCCAAACGGCAAACGTACACAGTGACAGAAGGAGTCCGAGGTGCATATGCAACGAGCGCGATTGGTCTTCCGACTCGCGCCGGCAGGGTTCTTGTTCCTGAGCTGCGGCTGCACCACAGTCGCCAAACAGGCCTTCCACGAGTTTCGCGGAGCCAAGGCCGACGTGTCCTTCGTTCGAGACATTGGAGACCGCGCGCTCGCCGAGTATCAGTCGGTAAAGTTCGAAGCGGCCACATCCGACGTGGGGCAGGTCTGTCCACCGAAGGTGCTTCAGGCTTGGAATCGGCACGCCGGCGAACAGCAAGCCGAACTAGCCGAGTATTTCCCCGGCGGCCCCCCAACGCTTCGCATCGAGAGCGAGATCTGGTTCTTCAAAGAGAAGGGTCTGCTAGGGCACGCAGAATGTCTGGCCCGGGTGCGGATGCGCGACGACGGAACACTCAAGGCCGACCTGATCGTCCAAGCCCTCAGCAAGTCGTTCCGCGCGGGCGACGAAAGTGCCCTGACCGACGCGGCCGTGAAAGCGATCGGCAAGTTCCTCAGGAACCAGAAAGAGGTTGAAGAAGGCGAGAAGAAGAACGACAACCGTGAGCAGTGACGAGCGACCAACCGCCGCTACTCGCCGAGTAGTCGCTCGAACCCATCTTCGTCCAGGACGGCAACGCCGAGCTGTCGCGCCTTCTGCAGCTTGCTGCCAGGGTCCTCCCCAGCGATGAGGTAGTCGGTCTTCTTGCTGACGCTGGCCGCCCTGGCTTACCACAGCCAACACAGGCCGCCCGCGATTTACTCGACGTCGACGCCCATCATTCGCCAGAAAACAGCCTCCGCAATGATCCGTATGCCGTACTGGCGCGCCTTCTTTGCCTTTCCCGACATCGTCTCAGGGTCTGCAACCACCAAGAAATCAAGGCTCTTTGTGACACTGTTCTTCACGATCATTCCGCGCTCGCTAGCGATCCTCTCGGCGAGTTCGCGCGTCCCACGTTCGCCCGGGATCCGACACACGAGTGCGCCGGTGAAACAGATGCTCTTACCTTCAATGTCGTGCACCTTGTTAGCGGCAAAGGTCGTCGGGGGGCGGCTTCTGGATTCCGTTCTAACGCCCCTGCACAGGCGGGCATAATCGGTCTCGGAGATGTTCAGCAGGAGTCGGACCTGCGCTAGGTCAGCCTGCTCCGCTTCGGTGATAACGCCGTCGGACAACGCTACACGAATCAGATCCTGCATATAGGCATGATGGGCCGCAAGGGCTCGGTCGCGCGATACGCCGAGTTCGCCAGCCAAGGCAAAGAGAGCCGCTGCCTCATCTTGAGTGACTTTCCGGTCCTCCAAGATCCCATCCAGCAGCGATAGATACGAGTCCATTTCCGTGCTGCCCTCTCCGGTTGGCGGTAGCCGGGCAACCAAACCAGCGATGTACGATCGCTCGCGTGAGCGGTCCCTCGCGGCCCTCGCCCGTCGGTACGACGTCCCCGAAACAGGCAATCTCGGCCACCGCTCGGCTCCGACGACGCTTCCTTGCACGCCGACGTCAGCGAGACATTGCACGCCCTCCTCAGCGACACACGCAAGACATCTCGCCAGCAGCGCAGCTTCAGCCCGGGCATCCATGTAAGCACAGTGAGCCCGCTCGAGTCGAATGCCAAAATGCCGGCACAACTCATCTAACCGTCGACTCGGGATGCCCGGGTCCGCCCTCCGCGCAAGCTGCATGGTGCACAGAAAGGGGAAAGTCGGCAGTTCGTGGCCGAGGCGAGCCATTTCCGCTCGAAGGAAGCGCATGTCGAAATGCACGTTATGAGCCACAAAGACGGCCCCGGCGAGTCGAGCAAGAACATCGCCCGCGATCTCTCGAAAACGGGGAGCGTTCTTTACGTCGCGGGCGGTAATTCCATGAATGTCGGTGGGTCCAACGTCACGGTCGGGGTTTACAAGTGTAGCGTACTCGTCAAATATCGCACCGTTGGGGCCGACACGGACGACCGCGATCTCAACAATCCGGTCGTAACCACCGGGAAACAGCCCGGTGGTTTCAACGTCCACAACCGCGAATTGCGTTGTCTGAATCGTCGGCGTCTCGGACATGGGCCGCCGCTCCCCGGCCGTGCATCGGACTGCCCCCGGAACGTGCGGCCTGGCCCAGATATCGACCGCTCAGTCAGTCCGCCCATCACACGTCCTCAATCAGTCTAGCGAAACTTCCTTCGTCTAGCAACTGGATCCCCAGTTCCCTTGCTTTCTCGAGCTTGCTGCCCGGATTCTCCCCCACAACGAGGTAGTCGGTATTCTTGCTGACGCTGCTTGCCGCCTTGCCCCCGTGCTGTTTGACCAAGTCCTCGATCTCCTTGCGTGAGTACTGCTTGAGCGTGCCCGTGACGACAATCGTCTTGCCCAGCAGCGCCTGCTTAACCGCGCGCCGCTCCTTCGGTTGCTTCATGTTTACGCCGGCGTCGCGAAGAGACTGCCATGTCCGGCGCCCGACGCCACTGTCGAAGAACAGACGAATGGAGCGGACCACCTCCGGCCCAACACCTTCGACCTGCTGCAGCTCGTCCGCCGACGCCTCGGCGATCGTCTCCATGTCTCCGAAGTCCTCGGCTAGCAGCTCAGCCGTAGCACCGCCGACATGGCGAATGTTGAGGGCCGCGAGCACACGCGCGAGCGCCTGTAACTTGCTCCGCTCGATCGACTCAACAAGGACGTCGGCGTTCTTCTTGCCGAAGGTAGTAACGAATTGCATCGCCGCAAGTTGATCCCTCTTTTGGTGCAGCGCGAATAGGTCAGCGTAACGGGCGATGAGCCCGTTCCTGACCAACCTGTCGATCCGCCCCTCCCCAAGCCCGCCGACGCCGATCGCCTCTAGGCGCCCGCGCTTGCCGAGACGTTTCTGCACCTCTTGTAGATTCCTCACAAGCAGTGAGCCGTCAGGGGGATTAAAGAAGGCGACGAGCTCCTCCGCAACTCGAGGGGCAACGCCCTTGGTTGCCTTTAGTTGGCCCACTGTTGCGTGGGCGAGTGCCTCGATGATCGGAAAGGCGACACCTAGCGCGCGAGCCTCCGCCTGAGAGACGAAAGGAAGCTTGAGGCGTGTCAAGACGTGCTCGGTCGGCTGCATGCGATGTGCTTCGATCGCAGCGAGCAACTTCTCTGCGTTCGTTTGACCGAACGTCGTCTGAAAAGTCAGCTCGCCTAGATCGTCGCGCCGCTCCCGCAGGCCGTACAGGTCCGCGGCCGTGCGCAGAAGCCCATGCGCAACAAGCTTCTCGACTAGCTCCGGTCCCGCCTGGTCGATGTGCATTTGGTCGCGGGCACAAAAGAAACGCAGGCGCTCGACCAACTGTGCCGGACAAGACGGGTTGATGCAGC
>JAUWXH010000340.1 GCA_030616465.1 Planctomycetota bacterium
CGGCCGCGGGCTTCGTCGTGCACCGCCTCAAAAGACCCCAGCATGAGATAACTGCTCGGGCGCCCCCAACCACCGAGCCAACGCGTGACCACCCTGCGGGTAAGCAAGCGGAAGCTGCCGCGCATGCGGTCACCCGGCTCACGATACAGGGCCAGGATGCCGGCGGCCGAGCTGAAGCGGATCTGTGCCGGTCCCACCAAGACGCGGGCGCGCAGCTCGCGTTTGGCGGCGATGTAGTAGCGTTCCCTTCCGGCCGGGAGCCTCTCCAGAACCAGCGACATCTGGAAGCAGAAGCGCCCGAATATGCCGAACAGCGGGCGGGTCTCGCGTTCCATGGCGATCCAGACCTGCCCGTCCTGGTCGGTCCACCAGAAACACCGGTCGAGATCGATGCGGGCGACGCGTGGCGCGGGTGGGTCGATTGAGCGGTAGTTGAGCGAGACGACCTCGACGCGGCCGCCGCCGCTGCAACCTGCCAGGCCGCCCAGGTACACGCCCAGCAGGATCAGCGTCCTGCGTATCACCGCAGCAGCCGGCGGTGAGGCGGTCGCGCGTGAGGCACGGGGGACTGCGAACACGGCTTGCGCACCTGAGCACGGACGCGTTCGAACACGGCTTGGTCGTCGCCGGCCGAGAGGACCTGGTGGATCAGTCTGCCGACGGTTGGCATTTCCGGCTCCTTCATGCCGTGGGTGGTCAAGGCCGGCGGGCCGATCCGCAGTCCGCCGCTCTGCGTAGGCTTGCGCTCGCCGAGAACGCGGTCGGGGGCCTACCCATTGGCAGGAAAGGTGCCCGGCCTGCCGGTCAGTCGCGCCCGGTGGTTTGATCGGTCGTGGGCTGCTCGGCGGTTTCCGCGCTTGCCCCCGGCGCAAACAGCTCGCGCAACTCGTCAAGCAGGGCGCGCTCCAAGCGCCGGTCGCGCCTCACCTTCGTCCACACCGTGTTCTGTCGCCGGGTGGTCGCCGCGTCACGCTCGATCGGCGTGTAGGCCGGCGAATCGCTCAGCCGGTAAGCGTCCGGGGGCCTGGCGGCACGCTGGGCGGTGTCCTGACGTTCCAGGTCGATCCGCAGGCGGGCGAGTGTGCCCCTTCCCCGGCGCACCGCGACGAACCTAGCGACCTGCCGCATGCGCGAGCGCGCCCCGACCAGATCGCGGGCGGTGCCGCTGTCGCGCGCGGTCGTGTACTCGACCGGCTCGGACTCGATCCTGCGCTGCTCGCGGTCCACGGTCAGACGGCCGAATTCACGGCGTAGCACGACCTCGGCCGCTTGCAGGACGCGGTCCGGGTCGGTCGAGTCGATCAGGCGCGTCGTATACCCGGGGGCCTCCAGCCCCCGTGCGCAACCCGCCAGGCCCAGAGCCGCAACAACAAAGACCGGCAACGCGATGCGGCGTGTCATCGCAGATCCTTTCTGATCAGGGCTTCGGGGCCGGGGCCGGCTCGTCGGTCGGCACGACGCCGGACTCAGCGGGAGCGGGCCCCGACGGTGACGGCACGCTAAACGGGAGCTTGGGGGCTGGCAAGGCCCCGCCGCGCAGCATCGCCGGATACCGCCGAATGATCGACCCCAACTCGCCTTCGGCGGCGGCCTTCTCCAGGTGCTTGAGGCCGCTCTCGCGGTCGCCGGTGTGGTACTCGAGATAGCCCAGCAAAAAGCGCAAGAGTCGGTCTTCGCGGCCGGCGAGCCGCCTCATGATGTCCGCCCGGCGGATGTCTATGATCTCGCCGCCACCCATGAGGTTTTCCAGGTCCACGCCGAAGCGGGCGAGCTCGGGAAAACGCTCGAGCCCGCGTGTCAGGAAGACCGCCGCCGAGAGGTACTCCCCGGCGGCCAACAGCGCGTGGCCCTTGCCGATGAGCGGCAGGGGATTCAGCGGATCGATCACGTATGCGATCTCGTAGCGGGCCGCGGCATCGTAGTACTGGCCGATGTCCAGCAAGGCTTCGGCTTTGAGCAGCTCGTCATTCAACGCCGATGCACCCCGGCCGACAAACGTGCGGATCGGCTGATCCATGACTTGCCCGACGAACTCCTCAGCCTGCGCGTCGGCAAATTCCTGTAGCTCGGGGGTAGCGGCGGCGCCCTGACGGACCGCCGCCTGCATATCCGTGAACCAATTCGCCGCCGGGTTCCGCTGCAAGCTCAGTGCGAGCTGCATGTCCGTGAAGACGTCGTTGCCGGGCAACAGCGAGGGATCGACGAGGCGTGCGGCGCCGACGGCGGCAGGACCCGCCGCCTCCGCCGGGGGCTGGTCCCCTGGTGCGATCGGCCGCGCCACCCCGGGCAACGGGCGGTCGGCGTCCCAGGCCTGAGGCTGGTCTATCCCACCGTGCACACCGGGCCGGCCCGCCAGCAGCAGCCCCATCGCATCCCCGCCCAATGCCATCTCCAGCGGGGTACCCAGCGGCTCGGGCCCGGCTTGCTGGTCCGGCCGGCGGGAGTCCAGCGGCGTCCACAAAGCAGAAACCGCGTCAGCCCGTTTGGTCACCTTGGTGAGCGGATCCAGCAATCCGCGCTCCAACTCCGTGCCCCAGCCCCGCGACGCGGGCAGGCCTTGATCGTCCAGTGGTCCCTCCAGCGGCTCGGCAAAGCGGTTGACCCCGAAGATCGTGCTCGCCTCCGGGCGGGACGGTTGCGGAGCCGCCCCGAGGATGCGGGAACGCAAGTGCTGCCCACTCGGCAGCCTCAGGTCCAGCGGCTCACCGACCGGCCTGCCCAGGGTGCTAGGCTTGGGCACCGGCAACGATGGAATACCCTGCCGGTCCCAACCAACGCCGTACTGTCCCTGCAGAAAACCCGTTGTGGGAACCGTCTGTGCCGGATCGTAGAAGGGCCTGCCGATCATTTGGCCAAACGGGGAGGCGGCATCCGCCACGCTGACCGAATCGCGGCGAAAGGCCGACAGGGCGCCACTGCCCAGTACGCCGCGAAACGCGGTCGGCGAACTGATCGGCGAAAAGCTGCGCAAGGAAAACCCGCGACCGACGTTGCCGGTGGCGGACAGGTTGCCCCTCAGCAACGGTGAAAGCGGGCGGCGCGTGTAGGTGTTGTAGCGGCCGGCGCCGAGCTGTGTATTGGCATCGAACAGCCGACCGTCCTGCTGCACCGGGTACTGGGCGTGCAGCGGCGTCGCCGAGCACGCGAGCATGATCCCGATCACTGCGGCGCAGCGCGTGAGTGGTTGCCGGCACGTTGCCGTTTTCATCATTGGTGTTGAGATCATCACGAGTCTCCCACAAGCAGCCGACCGGTGCGACCCGGCTCGGATCACACCCGCGGCAGGCCAACGCCCCATTTATTATAACATATCGGTCCCGGCTCACCCCGGCCAGAGGGGTCTATACGCCCTCCACATCGCCCGCGGGCCAGACGCCGGCGCCACCCCCCGCGCCATCCTCAGACGAGATGCCGGCCGCCATCCACCGGCAGAATCGCGCCCGTGATGTAGTCGCCCTCGGACAAGACGAAGTGGACGGCGGCGGCGACATCCTCCGGTGTTCCGGCACGGCCCAGGGGGATACGCGCTTCCATCCGCGCGCGGGTCCGCTCGTCGTAGTCCTCGG
>JAUWXH010000277.1 GCA_030616465.1 Planctomycetota bacterium
CTTCTCCTGGGCGTAGTAGTTGGAGACGTGGCTGACGCCACCCTCGGCAAGGTCGCCCCCCGCAAAACCGATGTCGAGCAGCCAGCGACCGATCTCGTCGTCATGCTCGGCGGGATAGATCAGCGCGGTAACGAAGCGGCCGGCCCCGGCCGAGGCCGAGCGATCGGCCAATTGCAGATACGCCCGACAGGGGGGCCGCGTCTTCTGCCCCGCGCCGTGCAGGGCGGCGAAATCGTCCCGGGCCGCGTCTAACCCGCTGCGATAAAAGAACATACCGCTCTCGAACAGAAACCGCTCCCGGGACACGCCGCGCAGCTCCATCCGCCCGTCCGGCCGGGCGCGATGAATCTTGTAGACCTTCCCGCCCTGGTAGGCCTCCGCCTCGAGCAGAACGGCGATCTCCTCGGCGGTGTACCCGAGCGCGGTCCACTCGCCGAAGTCATACACGTACAGCCCCTGGTAACGCTGCGGCTCGTCCACCCGCGGAAGTCTCATGGCGGCCCACTCCGGATTCACGGTTATCTGCCGATACCATTATAGCAGATGGCGGCCGCACCGGCCGGTCGCCGGGCCCGGGCATGAAAAGAAGGCGGGCGAGCCGAGCATGGGCGTTGGCGGGACTCGACTCGCCCTTCATCAGGGGAACGGAGGTTCGTCAAGTAGGCTCGCAACGACCCCGCACTGACAGTCGCTCACTCAAGGCTGCTAGCACGCGGCACGCCATCCCTGAGCACGTTGCGAGCCTCGCATCCAAAGGACCGCGCCGAAAACCCGAACGACCGTTCCAGCCGTGACGCACTATGGCAAGGCCGTTCGCGCTCTTCGACGCGAGGTTCATTTCTCCTTTCGAGGGTCGGGGCTGGCAACCGAGGCGTTCGGCGTCACACCGCGTGACTCTCCCGTCGCTTCGACCACCAGCCCCCAGGCCGCTAGCTCGTTGCAAATCAATTCGTCCACCAAGGGTTTCGCGATCAGCCGGTACTTCAGCGCGAAGGCCCGCGCTTCGATCTCCCCGGCCAGGATCCGCGCGACCGGCCGCGTCAGACCGTAACGATGCTCGAGCGTGGCGACGACCGGCCCCTTTCGCCAGGGCGCGGACCCATCCCCGAGCCGCCGCGCATCAAAGACGCGCAGTCGGCGTCGCTGGGCCACGCGCTGGCGACGATGGCCGGCCAGTCGGCGCGCCGCCTCCCCCAAGCCGGTCTGCCGCAAAACCGTGCGAGCGCAGTGATACAGGTAAGCCGAGGTCGGCGGCTCCGGCCCGTCCCACTCCCGCAGGTGACGCGCCACCGCCTCGACCAGCGCGTCCGCTACCTGGGCAATGTCGCAATGGCACGAGCGCATCGCCAGCATCAGACAACGCCGCAGCTTGGCTGCCCGAAACGGCTCGAACGAGCCGTCCCGCTTGGCGATGATGATGGCGTCCGTCTCGCACCTCACGACTGACTGGTCTCCTCAAAGAGGTCCTTCTGGCCGGGGATCTCCTCGGCCGCGCGCTCCATCACGTCCTGGGCTTCGTCGATAAAGTCGCCGACGTCCTCGAACTGCCGGTACACGCTGGCGAACCGCACGTAGGCCACCTTGTCCACGCGTCGCAAGACCGAAGCGATGCGTTCGCCGATGGTCTGGCTGGAGACCTCTTTCTCGTAGTGCGAAACGAGGTACTCCTCGACCTCGTCCACAATCTGCTCGAGCCGCTCGGAGGGAATCGGCCGCTTGTAGGCCGCCCGCAGGATGCCTTGGTGGATCTTGCTGCGGTCGTACGGGACGCGCGAACCGTCGCGCTTGATGACCGCCAGCTTGATCGTTTCCTCAATCCGCTCGTACGTGGTAAAGCGGCGATTACAGCGCACGCACTGGCGGCGCCTACGAATGCTGGTGCCGCCATGGCTGGAACGCGAATCGATGACCTTGTCATCGTCTTCCTTGCAGAATGGGCATCGCATATGGCCGCGTTACACAGGGTCGCGGGCAGGTTATCGGACCACTCCCCACCACCTGGCCAAGCCAAACCCGAGAACCTCGTAATCCCGCTCCTCCTCCCAGACCGCGCTTACACTACCGATTGATAACGGGCACATCTTAAACCCCAACATAGAGTGTGTCAACAAAAAATCCGCCCTCGCCAAGACTTTCTTTTCGCGACCCGCTATAACGCCCCCATGGGCCAACCAACCGCTGAATTTAGGCACGGCGACCTCCGCCTGCTGGGTTTCTCTGCCGCCGGCGAGGAAACGTACATCGTCGCGCCCGAGCTCAACCTGGCTTTCGACGTGGGCCGTGGGCAGCGTGAGGTCCTCGCCGTGGACCACGTCTTCCTCACGCATGGGCACATGGATCATGCCGCGGGCATCGCCTATTACTTCTCCCAGCGAATGTTCATCGATAACCCCCCGGGGCACCTGTACGCGCCGGAGCTGCTGGTGGCCCCAATACAGCGCCTGCTCCGCGTGTGGGGCGAAATCGACGGCCACGAACCGCCCGCCCACATCCATCCGGCCGTTCCTGGAACCGACATCACCCTGCGACGTGATCTGGTTGTCCGACCCTTCGAGGTGAACCATCCGTGTCGCCGTCATCGGCGTGACACGGTTCACGCGCTGGGGTACGCCGCGATCGAAGTCCGCCGCAAGCTCAAGGACGAGCACCAGGGCCTGACCGGGCCACAGATCGTCGAGTTGAAGAACCAGGGTATGGAGATCACGCGGCGGATCGAGATCCCGCTGGTGGCCTACTGCGGAGATACGGCCCCGGGCGACTTCCTCGACCTCGAGTTTGTTCGTCGGGCCAAGGTTCTGCTACTGGACTGCACGTTCCTCGAGCCGGAGCATCGCGAGCGCGCCCGAGCCGGCTACCACCTGCATGTCAGCGATCTCCGGGAGGTTCTACCGCGGCTGAACAACGAGCGAATCGTGCTGATGCACCTCTCCCGCCGCACCGCGTTAACCAAGGCCAGAGACTACCTGGAGCGTGAACTGGGACCCGAGGTAGACGAGCGTCTGTGCTTCTTCATGGATTTCCGCCGCCGCAGCGGTCGCCCGGCACCACGGCAAAGCGATAGCCGCGCGTAACCCGGGCTCTGGCGCGAGGTTCTGTGACGGTTGGGCTGCCGGCGATGGCGAGGGCCTCCATCCGAAGGGCCGCCTCCGCACACTCCTGATGTCCGCGGGTGTGGGGGAATATCCACCGGCTGACCACGGTTGTCCGTGTAGCAGAACCTCTGGTAGCTCGGGGCCTCTCGATTTATCGCCGAGACTGACTGAAGCCGCGCAGCTTGGGGAGCCCTATAGTGCGCTGCGCGCCACCGCCGGGGACGTCGGTTCTTACGTCGGCGTCCCCACTTTTGCGCGGCTTTCCTCGTCGCTCGCCTCGACTTTCGCCGCCACCACGAGCCCCAGGAGCCGCTCTACCACGTCAGGCGGGTCCGCGTCCGCACGAGGGCGCTGCCCTGCCGGCGAACGTGCCGCTCCCTCACCGTCGCGGTTCGGACCAGCGCCGTGTGAACCTGCTACAACCGGTGTTACTCGTAGCGCAGCGCTTCGATCGGATCGAGCTCGGCGGCGGCGCGGGCCGGGTATAGCCCGAACGAGATGCCGACCACGGCCGACACGCCGAAGCTGAGGAACACGCCCCACCAGGGAATGATAGTTTGCATGTCGGCGACGAACGTGACCAGCCAGGCGAAACCGATGCCGACCATAACCCCCACCAAGCCGCCCCCGATGCTGAGGATGAGCGTCTCGACCAGGAACTGCGCCGTGATGTGGTAGCGTTTGGCCCCCAGGGCCCGGCGAATGCCGATCTCGCGCGTCCGCTCGGTGACCGAGGCAAGCATGATGTTCATGATGCCGATCCCGCCCACCAGCAGCGAGATGCCGGCGATGCTGCCCAGCACGATCTGCCAGAGGCGTTTGGCCTGCTCGGCCTGCTTGAGCAGTTCCAGGGGCACCGTGATGGTGTAGTCCTGGTCGCGGTGGCTGTGTCGCAGGATTTGCTCCGTCTGCTTGGAGACCACCATCACGTTTTCCTGCTCGTCCACGCTGAGATAGACGTCGCTGAATTGCACGCGTTTGATGTCGCGTGAGCCGCGCGTCCATTTCACCTTCAAATCACCGTAGCGCAGGTCCACGGTCGAAAGCGGGACGTACAGGTCGCGATTGATGTCGCGGGCGGTCCCCATGCCCTTGGCGGGGCTGCCGGCCTTGATCACGTCGGCCAGAACGCCGACCACCTCGTAAGGAATGAGCCCGGTGGATCGACTGTTGACG
>JAUWXH010000369.1 GCA_030616465.1 Planctomycetota bacterium
CTCATTTACCTTATCGGACCCGGCGGCTACTGCCCACAATGGCCCGCCATCGCCGGCGGCGCCAAACGATGCGCTCAACAGCTCCCTTACATGCGCTTCGAGGCCGTCCGGCTACACGGCCGGACGCCGGGGCAATCCTCCACGACCCTTCCGGACGTCCTGGGTAAAAAGCCCTTCGCGATCTGCCTGTACGTGACGGACCCGGTCGCCGCCCGTCCGATCGCCGAGCAGATCCTGGCCGACGGGCCGATCCTCGTCACTATGGGGGTACGCATCGACGGTATCAAGGTGTTTGCCCACGTTGACCCATGCGTCGCCAACGCGGCCGAGCTGCTCGGCGAGAACTTGATCAAGATCGCCGCCGGGCGAAGAAGCTACCTGCTGCTGCACGAGAACGGCAAGGACGCGCTCGCGACACGCTGTTACCGGCGATTCATGGCAGCGGCCGGAGGCCAGTACACGCTTACGCTGTTGGAGCAACGGAGCGCGGCCGATTCCGAAACGTCACCGCCGCAGATTCTCGCGCAGATGGTGAAGCGTTTTCATCGAGCCGGGCTGGTGGTTACGCTGAGCCCGGAGGTGTGGCTGACCGTCCCGCCTGAAGCCGTGCTCAAGGAACAGACCCGCGTCGCCACGCTGGGAGCTTTCCCGGAGCTCTGGCCGCACCTGCGCTCGGGCCGGGCGCTTGCGCTGGTCGGTCCGCTCGACGGCGAGATCGGGTACGCGGCGGTAAAGCTGGTCTCGGCGGCGTTCACCAAAAGCCGCGAATACGGGACGCAGCGGTACATCCTGCCCGAACTGGTGACGCCGGAAACGCTGGACGATTTTGCCCGGCGCTACGCGGCCGCGGCCGGCCTCGACCTGGCCGATTTGATACCCGCTTCCGACGGCGTGCCGCCCACAACCGGACCGGATGGCGGTTGAAACACAGCCGACCCTCCCTCCACATCGGCACCGCGCGTCTGATCGCACGGGCGGGACGCTAACCGACCGAGCCCAGTACCTCGTCGAGGATCGAGAGGCCGCGATCGATCTCGCCCGGGTCGACGTCGAGCACCGGGCGGAAACGGATCGTGCGGTCGCCGCACCCGAGCATCAGCAGTTGTCGTTCGTAACAAGCCTGGCGGACGGCGTCGCGCGTTTCCCCGCTGGGCAGATCGAAGGCACACATCAGGCCGCGGCCGCGCGGCGCTGAAACGCAGTCGTGGCGGCCGGCGAGTGCCTGCAGCCCTTGGAGCAGGTGCTGCCCGGTGGTGCCCGCCCGCTGCACAAGCTGTTCGTCGTGGATAATCCGCAGGTATTGCGTCGAGCGGACCATGTCGGCCAGGTTACCGCCCCAGGTCGAGTTGATGCGCGAGGGCACCGTGAAGACGTTCTCCGGCACCTCGTCGATGCGCGGACCGGCCATGATCCCGCAAACCTGCGTTTTCTTGCCGAAACAGAGGATGTCCGGCAGGGCGCCGTCGAAGTGCTGGCAGCACCACATTTTGCCGGTTATGCCCAGGCCGGTCTGGATCTCATCATAGACCAGCAGCATCTCGTGCCGGTCGCACAACTGGCGCAGCTCTTGGAGGAACTCGCCGCGGAAGTGGTGGTCTCCGCCCTCGCCCTGAATCGGCTCGATGACGATCGCGGCCAGGTCGTGTTCGTGCTGGGCGATGGCCTGTTCGATCTGGGCCACGGCCTGCCGTTCACGGGCCGCGACGTCTTCGGTTCGTTGCGGCTCGTCGAGGGCGAAGTCGATCGCCGGGTTGTCGATCCGCGGCCAGTCGAACTTGGGGAAATACATGGTCTTCCGCGGGTCGGTGGTGTTGGTGAGACTCAGCGTATAGCCCGTCCGCCCGTGGAACGCTTGTCGGAAGTGGATCACGCCGTGGCCGATTTCGCCGCGACCGGCGGCCATATTCTTGCACACCTTCCAGTCGAAGGCGGCCTTCAGGCCGTTTTCGATCGCCAGGGCCCCGCCCTCGATGAAGAAGAAGTGTTCGAACCCGGGCAGCCCGGCCACTTCGTCCAAGGTCTTCACGAACTGCGCGTAGAATCGCGTGTAGACGTCGGAATTGGCGACCTTGGTCGTAGCGGTGGTGAGCAGGTCGGCCTGGAACTGCGGCTCGCCCATCCGCGGATGGTTGTACCCGATCGGCTGGGAGGCGAAGAATGCGTAAAAGTCCAGGAAGTCTTTGCCGGAGCGGGCGTCGTGCAAGTGGCAGCCGTGGCTGGCCTGCGGATCGCACACCAGTTCGAACCCGTCCAGCAGGATTCGCGCGCGCAGGATCTCCAGCGCCTCTGAAGCCGACGTCTCAGCTTGTACGTTCACAGCGGGCATGTTTCCTCCTTTCCGCCCACGGTATCCCCCGGGGAGCGGCGACAACCCGCCCCGGGCCTCGTAGTGCCGCGCCTGGCGGCCGGCGAAGCACTATAATATACGGCGGATTTGCCGTGGTTTCATCAGTGGGCGGGCGTAATTTGCCGGGAACCCGACAGCCGACCCGGCCCCGTGATTGGGAGAACTTCTCGTGCGACATGCGATTTCAAACCGCGTCGGTTACCTGGCGATCGCCAGCGTACTCGTGGCCGTGCTTTCGGTGGGGCTGGGCGATCGGCTGCTGACCCGCTGGGCCTACGCTTTCGAGCAGGGCCGGATTCAAGCCAACAGCGACGAGCTGGCCGGCGTGCAGGAGGTCTCGCGCGCCTTCCGGATGGTCGCCAAGATCGTCCGGCCCGGCGTCGTGCACCTCCGCGTCAGCGGGCTCGCCGACCCCCAAGCGCGCAAGGACGTCGAGCAGCGCCTGCGCGCGTACTTCCGCGACCGGCTGAGTGATGAGGAGATCGAGAAGCTGCTTCGGCGATACTTCGAGGCACCGGCCAGCTCCGGCAGCGGCATCATCCTCGACCGCGACGGTCACATCCTGACCAACAATCACGTCGTCGGCGGACGGGCCGAAATTCTCGTCCGCCTGCACGATGAGCGCGAGTATCTGGCGACTCTGGTCGGGGCCGACCGTAAGACCGACCTGGCCGTCATCAAGATCAACGCGCCCGACCTGCACCCGCTCGAGTTCGGCGACTCGGACAAGATGGAGGTCGGCGACTGGGTGCTGGCCGTCGGTGCCCCCTTCGGGCTCACCCAGTCCGTCACGCACGGCATCGTCAGTGCCAAGGGCCGCGGGGACATGCTCAACATCCCCATCCTCTACCAGGATTTCCTGCAGATCCTTTGTCTTGGGCATATCCAGGATTGTTATTAACTTGTAGTCCAGCAAGTTGGGGTTAATAATCACTCCAGTGCTCTTGTCGATGATGAGCTCTTCTGTTCTGACCCAGCCGCTGGCTAATGTAATT
>JAUWXH010000038.1 GCA_030616465.1 Planctomycetota bacterium
CACCAGCGGCTTCGTTTGCAGTTGCCATCACGCCTCCAGCGCCCGGCGGATGTCGGCGATCAGGTCATCCGCGGACTCCAGGCCCACGTGTAGGCGGATAAGCCATGCCGGGTTGTCCGCGTCGACGCTGAACAGCGTTCCACCGATGGCCAGGCTGTCATGCCCGCCCCAACTGACCGCCTGGTGGAACAGTTTCAGCCGGTCGAGGAAGCGGTGCATGGCCGCGCGCGTTTGCTCTTTGAGCTCAAAGCTGAACAGGCTGGAGTAGCCGCGGAGTTGCCGGTGGGCGGTCTCGTGCTGCGGGTGACTTTCCAGCCCGGGATAGTGCACGCGGGTGACCCGGGGGTGCTCAGCCAGCATGCGGGCGATGGCCAGGGCATTTTCGTGATGCCAACGCATGCGGACCGCCAGCGTTCGTAGCCCGCGAATCAGCAGCCACGCCGCGAACGGGTCGAGCGTGGCGCCACCCAGGTGCGCCTCTCGCCAGATCCGCTGCCGCAACTGCTGGTCATGCCCGACGACGACGCCGGCCACCAGATCACCGTGCCCGCCCAGGTACTTGCTGCCGCTGTGCACCACCAGGTCGCACCCCAGCGCCAGCGGGTTTTGAAAATAGGGCGTCGCCCAGGAGTTATCGAAGATCGTCGTGATCCCACGCTCGCGCGCTGCCGCGGCTATCGGTTCAATCTCCGGCACCTCGAAGTACCCGCTGGTGGGACTCTCGAGGTATAGCAGCTTGGTTTCCGGGCGCATGGCAGCCGCGAAGTCCGCCGGCGTGCAGCCGCCGACAAAACTCGTCTCCACGCCGAAGCGGCGGATGTGCTCCAGATACCAGCGGGTCGGTCCGTAGCAGTGGCGGACCGCCACCACGTGCGCGCCGCTGTGCACGCAGGCGTTGATGGCCGCGCCGATCGCCCCCATGCCGGACGCGAAGCACTCGCCCCACGTGCCGCCCTCCAGCCGAGCCAGCTTCGCCTCCAGCATCGACGTCGTCGGATTGCCACCACGCGTGTACTCGAAGTAGGGCGTATCGTCGCTGAGACGGTTCTCAAAGGCGGCGGCATCGGGGTAGACGAAGGTCGAAGACTGCCAGATCGGCGGCACCGCCGCGCCTGCATAAGCCCGCGGGTCCTCCGCAAAGTGCGTGCACAGCGTTTCGAAGCCCGCCTCTGGCACGGGGTCGTCAAAGCAGACTCGCGGTTTCATAACGCCGCAGTGTCGCTGCTCTGCCGGCCGGGTCAAGCGCGTGTCGCCGCTGCCAGCCGGGCGAAGTAATCCACGTGCGGCAGCAGCTCGGCGGCACGGTGGAACACGATCTCGTTGAAGCCGACGCGCCGGTGTATTTGGGCGACGCGTTGGGGCCAGGAGGGTTCGGCGGCAATACGCCGATAGTCCCGCCCCAGGTCGCGCCGCAGCCATGGCATGCCCAACGGAACCGGGAAGTCCGTCCCGAACAGCAGCTTGCCGTGCAATTCCTGCAGCGCGGCAGCCCGCCGCAGGAACCCGACCTTGCTCCAGGCGGTCAGCGCCGAGATGTCGGCATACAGCGGTGCCTCGGCAAACTCGTCCCGCAGCGCCTCGATCAGCGCCTGAAACGAGTTCCACTCACCGAACGGCGTCACCGGGGTGGCCAGGTGCGCGACGATCGTACGAGGCATTCCGCCTTCGCGCCGCAGCCGGCGCAGCACGTCCAGCAGCGCGGTCACCGACTGGTACTCGCGGTGCTGGGTGGCGAGCGTGAATTCCTCACCGTAGTGCACAAGCAGCGGCAGCCCCAATTCACTGCAACGCCGCATTACGGCCAGCGCGCGCGGGTCGGCCACGTCGATGTTCTGATGGAGCGGAATCCACTTCAGCAGGCAGGCTCCCGCGACGAAGACCTTCTCGACGCACCGCACCGCGTTCGGCCGGTAGGGATGCACCGACGCCCCGAACAGGAATCGCTCCGGGTGCCGCCGACACAGCTCGCGCACAAACGTGTTTGAGACATACATGTCGCTGCCGCGCTCGCCCCCATGCTCGGGAAGCGGCGGCCGGTGACCGGCGTCGTCGTGGTACGCGTCGAACGCCAGCAGCACGAAACGCTCGATCGGCCCCTCGGCCAGCAGGTGACGCTCGTAGTAGCGTTCGAGCTCGCGGTCCAGCTCGTCGCCCGGCCGCAAGCGCCAGTCCAGCCCGGCCAGCCACTGCACGAAACGGCGAGCAAGCCCCGGCAGAAAGCGCGGCGCCACACAACTGTCGTACGCCGGCTGACCGTCCCGTCCCGGCAACTCGAAGTCGAAGCGCTCGCCCGCATGTGCCCGGCGGCGCATCAGCGTGTAATGGCAGTGGACGTCAATGATCATGGCGGCTGCGTGCGGTTCGCGTGGTTCATCTCATCGGCGCCGGCTGCGTCATCCTCGGCAGCCCACGCAGCCAGATCGTCGGCCAGGCTCACCGGTGCCGAGCGCTCGGCGTGCAGGGTACGCGGGTCGCGCGGGCCGCCGGCCGTCGAGCGCCGCAGCAGGATCCAGGCGGCCAGCAACCCGGCGGTCACCACGATGACGAGCCATACCCACGCCGAGCGTGGCGAGCGCGGGGCTCCGGCCACGTCACGCGCGATCAGCGTTGGGGCTTGTGCCACCAACAGAGCTGCCTGCCGAACGCGGTTCGTTTCGCTGTAGTACTGACGGATCATGACGAAGTAGCCGGTGACGCGGATCGTCGCGCCGAGAGGGATATCGCTCGCGTCGTGCGTGAGGATGACCGTGCAGGCGATCGGTTGGTCGCCGCGCTTCAGCTCCAATTGCCAGACCGTACCCAGGTGACTGTGTTCGTCGCGGGGGTGTCGCCAAGCGCGGTTTACACCCACGACACCCTCGATCGTGATGGGCTCGCCGCGAAAATCGGTCGGCCGCTCCAGCAGAATCCGCCAATCATCAATCTCGATCGGCTCGCACGCATGGCCCGGCGACACGGCCGAAGACTTGACGTGCTCCAACAGAGCGTAGAAAGCCGGGTGATCGAAGTTGAACGAGAAGTCCTCCACGCCTTTAAGCGCGGCCAACACGTCGGCAGGTAACTCCGCCGACGGGCTCGTCGCGCTGGCCGGCTGCGATGGCTGCGCGTCGGCCGTCGTCGGCAGCAGGCCGTACCCGGCCAAAGTGCTCAGCAGGCCGATCAGTAGTCGCCGTCTTCGTCCCATGGGTAATGCGGGGCGCTCGTGCTGGGGGCGGACGTCGTCGTGGGACGCTTCTCCTCGGGTTGCAGTTCGGCGGGTGCCGGAACCATCCGCCACCGCCCGTCTTCCTTGAAAACGAGAATCGCGATGTCGCGGTTCGCGCCGGCCCGCAGCGTGACCTTGCGATCCGGGTGGAAGTCCACCGTGCTGACCACCCGGTACGCCGCCGGCGGCAGCTCGGGCAGCTCCACCGCCTCGATCGTCTCCACCGTGACCGACTTGATGGCGTAATAGATCGCCTGAAACCGCTCCTTGCTCTCGGGGTTCGCCGAGCGGCTGACCAGCTTGCGGTAATCCTCGTAGTTGCCGACCAGGCACGTTTCCAAGAATTCCTTGACGAAGCCGCAGACCTCGGGGTACTCCTCGCGCAGCCCGGGCATGAACTTGTACGTCGGGCGCTGCTCCTCCGGCGGGGCGGGGACCGTTTCCTTCTGTTCCGATTCGCTCGGGATGGGCGTATCCCCCCGGTCGCACGCCGGCTGCACGCCGCCCATCAGCGTCGCCAGCCCAACCGTGATCAGCCTGCCCAACCGTGCGCGCATTCGACCGCTCTCCAACAACCGTCAGGCAGCTCCCTCTTCCCGCCGGGCGTAGCGCACCGCCTGCTTGAGCCAGGTAACGGCACCCGGAGGGGATTCTTCGACACCTTCGAAATCGAAGAACCTGACCCCCTCGCGCACAGCGTACGCAACGAGCCGGACGAGGCCGTCGGCACTTAGACCCGTCGGAACCCAGACCGGAAGCTGTAGCCCTGTCCTGCCGCGGATTCCCGGGATCAAGCCAGAGCCCTTCGTCTGTCCCCTGATAATGTCGACGTAAGACTTTAGCGCCTCGCGGAACCCTCTGCCCAGCGAAATCCAGCGTGGGCCAGCGAGCGAATCCCCTCCCTGATCCACGCCACCCCTCGGCTCGGCAAGCACCAGGCGTTTGCCGGGGTGATCTTCCGCTACTCGATCCAACCAGCGCAGGCAGTCTGTCCGTCGGGCTGCCTTGTAAGCTTGAAGGTTCTCGTCCGGTGCCGGTGTGCCAACCCCGGCCAACTGCTCCGCCGAGCGGTCGACCAGCGATTCTGCGTAGGCTCGTGCGGCTTGGGTGGCACCTTCGGCGTCTACGCCCGCCATCGTCGCAATCTGGCGGCACGCCGCGCAGGAGCACATGCTTGCAGCCTCCCCAAGCTGCGTGATGTCGCAGAGCCGTCGGATGACGAATGTGCGCTTCCAAGGCTCCAAGCAGAGGTTGGCCAATTCAAAGCCACCCGGGTCGTAGCGTTGTAGGTCTGCCAGCGTGCTGTGCACCAGTTCCCGGAATTGCGGATTGCAGATGCACGGCCCAAAAGATGGGAGTTCCCCCCACGCGCTCCGGTAGCGCATGCCAGGGGCCTGAGCGAAGATTCCCTGCACCATCGGTAGCTCGATTCGCAGGATGAGCTTGGCACCCAACTCATCCACGCGTTCCCGAATTCGATCGAGCACGTCGCGCGTGCCGAACCACTTCGCCCCCCGTGGGCGCACGCCGCTGGCGGTATACAACTTGGCCTGCGGCGGGAAGTGCCAGCCGCCCTCCGTGTGGAAGTACGGCTCGTCGTGCAAGCGGCTGAGGCGAAACTGCGTCTGCTCGCCGGTAACGACCGGGATCGTCACGTGGTCGATCCCGACCTCGCCCGCCACGCGGTCGAGCAGGTCGTCCGGCTTGCCGGTGTAGTTCCAGGGCGGGTAGTAGAGCCCGAATTCGACGGCCATAAGGTAATCCCACACCCGACGCCGCCCTAATCTGCTGACGCCGCGATGCGCGAGGGTAGCCGATTTCCAGCGGGTCTGCTAGCATCCGGACTGGTCACGGATCGGGAGTGTGTCTGGTGGCGCAGGACGCGGAAAAGTACGGGCGTTTCTGTCCCGGTGAGGAGTACACGCGCATCTCGGACGCAGTTTGTCTCGGCCGTCGCCGGGCCAACTTCCGCAAGTGCCCCGGCTGCCGGTTCAACGACGATGAGCACGGCGACCCGCCGTACGAAGCAACAGTGGTCGGCGTGCGTCAGCCGCCTGCCAGCGCCATTCGAATCCGCGAAGACGACATGATCGAGAAGCTGTTCAAGGCCTATGATGTGCGCGGGATGGTGCCGGACCCGCTGAACGAGGACGTGGCCTGGCGGATCGGCAACGCGACCGCACAGTTCCTGCGCACCTCGCTGAGCGGGTACGACCGCAGCGACCCCGAGATGAACAAGCTGATCGTCGGGCGCGACATGCGCAAGCACAGCCCCATGCTCTGCCGGGCTCTCATCGAGGGTGCCCTGGCAAGCGGCACGCACGTCGTGGACATCGGCATGGTCGATACCTCGCAGATCTCCTTCGCCACCAACCACATGAAGTGTTGCGGCGGCGTGCAGACCACCGCCAGCCACAACCCCTCTAACTGGAACGGTTTCAAGATCAGCGGCCCCAAGGGCAAGCCGATCGGCGCGGACACCGGCCTGAAGGAAATCGAGCGCATCGCCAAGGCCATCTCCCGCCACAAGGTCCCCAGCACGGAGAACGTGCGGACGGTCGATCTCTCCGAGCCCTACCGGGCCTACCTGCACCGTTTCCTGCACGAGCCGCGACCGCTGAAGGTGGTGGTGGACGCGTCCAACGGGATGGCCGGCCGCTGGTTCCCGATCCTGTTCTCCGACGTGCCGAATCTCACCATCATCCCGCTCAACTTCGAGCACGATGGGGAGTTCGTGCACCCGCCCAACCCGCTCGTGCCGGCCAACCTGGAACAGCTCCGGGCTGCCGTCCGCGAGCACCAGGCCGACCTGGGCTCGTGCTTCGATGGCGACGCCGACCGCTGCATGTTCGTGGACGAGCACGCCAACATCGTCCGCTGCGATCTGGTCACGGCGTTGCTGGCCGGCGAGTACCTGCGCGACGAGCCCGGCGCCACCGTCGTCTACGACCTGCGCTCCAGCCGCATCGTGCCCGAGCAGATCAAAAAGGCCGGCGGCGTGCCCAGACGCCAACGCGTCGGACACGTCTTCATGAAGCAGGCTATGGCCGAACGCGACGGGGTCTTTGGCGGCGAGCTCAGCGGACACTTCTACTTCCGCGACTTCTGGTACTGCGACTGCGGAATGCTCGCCTTCATCGCCGTCCTGAACGTGCTCACCCGCACCGGCCAGACCCTCGGCGAGCTGCTCCGTCCGCTCGACGTGTACGCCGCCAGCGGCGAACGCAACTTCGAGAACGATGACCCCGAGGGCACCTTCCGGCGGTTGGCCGAGCGATACGCCGACGCTCAGATCGACCGTCTCGACGGCTTGACCGTCCAGTATGACGCGTGGTGGTTCAACGTCCGGCCCTCCAACACCGAGCCGTTGCTGCGCCTGAACGTGGAGGCGAACGACAAGACGCTGCTCGATGAGAAGCTCGCCGAGCTCACTCCCGTGCTCGGAAAGCCCGTGGAGCACTGATGCCCGCCCGCCCGACCGCAACGGACGGCGACTTCGTCCACCGCGACCTCGACAGCGGCGTCGAATTCGCCACCGAACTGCTGCCACAACGCGACACCGTCTCCATGTGCTTCCGCATGCTCACGGGCGTGGTGGACGATCCGCCGGAGCTGACCGGCGTCGGGTCGCTCGTCGAGCGAACGCTGTCCAAGGGGACCGAGCGCTACGATGGGCGGGCACTGGCGGATGCCTTTGACTCCGTTGGAGCGCAGTGGTCGTCGCTGAGCGGCCGCCAGTCGATGATCGTCCGTGTCGTGTGTCTGCCCGAGTTCGTGTTGGACGTGGTGGATCTCGTGGCGGAGATGATCTGCCACCCCACGTTCCCACAGGATGCTTGCCAGGTCGCCGTGGAGCTGGCCCAGCAAGACCTCCGCCACATGGAGGACGAGCCGCACGAGCTGCTGCGGGTCATGATCCAGCGGCTCACGCTCGGACCGCTGCTAGGCCGCTACCCCGGCGGCGAGCCCGAGACGCTGGCCCGCATCACGCGGGATGAGATCCAGTCGCACTGGCGGCAGTGCTACGACGCCGGCCGATTGCAGGTTGCCGTTGCCGGGCCGGTGGATGCTGATGCGCTGGCCGGGCGGATCGACGCCCAGTTCGCCGGTCTGGGGCGGACGCAGCGTGCCGGTCGCGAGCCGGCCGACTTCACTTTTCGACCAGGCCGACTGCACCGCCACAAGGACCTCCAGCAGGAATACATCGGCATCACGCTCCCGGGTGTTCCCCGCGACCACCAGGACTTCGCCACCGAGCAGGTGCTGATCGGCGTCCTTTCCGGCGGCATGAGCGGACGGTTGTTCACCGAGGTGCGCGAGAAGCAGGGGCTGGTCTACTGGGTGGGGGCCTGGCACGAGGAGCCGCGCGGCAAAGGCGTCGTCCACCTGGGCGCCGGCACCACGCCCGAGCGCTGCCACCGCACCTATAAAACCCTACTTCGCGAGCTGGAACGGCTGGCCGAGGACTTGAGCGAAGCAGAGACCTGCCGGGCCCGCGATGGCCTCATCGCCCAGCACGAGACCGAGAGCGACCTGACCCGGGCCCGAGCCGCCGGCCTGAGCGATGATCTCTTCCATTTCTCACGCCCGGTCGGCCTGACGCCCAAGCTCCAAGCAATCCGCGCGGTAACCGTGGCGGACGTGGAGGGCTTGGTCCTCCGTCTGCCACGCGACCAGATCTGCGTCGCCACGCTCGGACCGCGGGCTCTGTAGCGGTCACCTCGCACGAGAATGCCCAGTAGCGAGCCTGCGCGTTGACGCTCCGCCAGACTGGGGCCGCGACGGGAGGGGCCGGTAGGGGTGGCCGGCGCGGCAAACGCCGCGTGGCAATGCCCGGAACAGCACCAGGGCTAAGCGCTCACCGATTCCACGGACGTGTCGACCAGGGCGGCCGGGTTCTCATCCAGCATATCGAGTAATATCGCCACCAACGACGGATCCAGGTCTTCGCTCTCGGCTGCCGCCGCCAGTATCTCTCTGCAGCGTGCAGATGAGCATGCCGGCCGGTAGGATCTCGCCGTGCTGATTGCATCGAAGACGTCCGCCACGGCCACGATGCGCGGGAGCAGCAGCAGTTGGTCACCGTGCAGCCCGTCGGGGTAGCCGCTGCCGTTGGGCCGCTCGTGGTGCCAGCGCACGAGCGGCAGCACGTTTCGGAATGTTCGCAAGGGCTCCAGAACATCGTGGCCGACAATGGGATGTCGCTTGACGATGCTCATCTCTTCATCAGTGAGCTTGCCGGCCTTGTTGAGAATCTGGTCCGGAACGGCAACCTTGCCGATGTCGTGCACGATTCCACCGGTCCTGAGGGCGGACAGGTCCTCCTGGCTGACACTGACACGCCGGCCGATCTCGACGCAGTACGTGGCCACGCGCTCGACGTGGCCGCGCGTGTAAGCGTCTCTTCCCTCGATCGCGTTGGCCAGCGAGGTGATGATCGCCGTGGCATCCTCAAGCGAATCGGTGGCGCGTTTGACCCGGAGAGCGTTGAACAAGCGGATGAGGATTTCACCCGCTGGTGCGGGCAGCGGAATGCAGTCGTCGGCCCCGGCGGCGAATGTCTCGGCGCGCCGGCTGGCGTCGGTGGGCGCTAACACGAAGACGACGGACACGAAGGCCGTCCGCGGGTCGAATTTGATGTGGCGGCACAGTTCGATATACGGGCCTGGCTTCGTTTGGGGGGTGAGAAGCACCAGGTCGACATCGGGCTCGCTCCGAAGTCGGCGCAGGACGCCCGCGGGCGACTCGCAACGCGTGCAGCGCCACGATTTCGCTACCAGCGCCGCCCCCAGCTCGGGTGCGGCGTCGGCCGGACCGACCAGCAGGATGTGTCCCAATGTGGTTGTGGGCAGATCCATGGCCGAGCCTTGCCAGTATGGAAAGGGTCGCGCAGACGCTGGCGCACGTAGCACCTGCATCCTTCCACGCCATATCCGTTATCGGCATGGGATTCAGGGACATGAGCAGTTTCACTTTTAAGGAGTGAGTCGACTCGGACGATGAGCTTGCTGAGGCCCGCCGCCGGCCCGACCGGCAATGCCGAGGTGTGTCCCCGGGAGTGGTTGCCCGACCGCCGCGGCTGGGCTGGCGCCGACCGTGCGTAGCGGAGGGGGTCGTCGCTGTCGGGAC
>JAUWXH010000089.1 GCA_030616465.1 Planctomycetota bacterium
TGAGTTTACGCTAGACGCTTATCATATTCAGATACTGCGTCAGCACTTGCAGGGTTATAAGTACGGCTATGGCGTGTATATCGAAGCTCCGCGCAACCGCCCGGTTATGGGGCGGCTAAAACTACTGTCTACAGAAGATGCAGAATCGTTGTACACTGATTGGAAACGACTTATCTCGTAACCTGTTGACCTGCGCCCGATTCATACAAGAGCCACTATGAGGACGGGTGGCCCAGGTTCTTTGGACCTGGGGTCTCGATTCTGCGATAGGGGCGTGGCCTTGGAAACGCCCCCGGCTTGCTTTCAGTCGTGTAGGGTGAAGCTATGAAGCGGAGGTCGAGCCGAGCGGTTCAAGGCTCCTTGGGTTCGTGGTAAACAGCGTCCTATGACGCACCATTCAGATGTGGGTCTCGAGTTGGCGCGTCCGAGCCGCACGCTACTATTGGCTGAAAGCTGAGGGCTGATAGCTGATCGCCGAACCCTGAACCCCGAACCCTACGTCCGGCATCCCGATGAATCGGGACAGGCTCAGACCGGACGCTACGTCCTGAACCGCGAACCCGCGCGCGGTTTCCTTGACGCATTGCCAGCGCCCCCGTATCGGTTTGGCAGGACAGATGCGCCGTCGGGCGCATGGAGGTTCCCTTGGCAACAAGCGTGCAGATCATCCAGGTTGACGCGTTTGCGGCCGAAGCACTTGGGGGGAATCCGGCGGCGGTTTGTTTGCTGCCGGAGGAACAAAGCGCTGAGTGGATGCAGGCCGTCGGCGCGGAGATGAACCTGTCGGAGACGGCGTTTGTGCTACGGCGGCCGGACGGGGATTTCTCGATCAGGTGGTTCACGCCGACGGTCGAGGTCCCGCTGTGTGGGCACGCTACACTGGCCAGCGCACACGTCCTCTGGGAAGAGAAGCTCGTTCCACTCGACGAACAGGTCACCTTCAGCTCCCAAAGCGGACAGCTCACCGCCCGTCGCGAAGCAGATTGGATCTGCCTGAACTTCCCCGCGCTGCCGGTCGAGCCGTGCGCGGCTCCGGCCGGTCTTGCCGACGCACTCGGCTGTCAGGTGGCCAGCGTCCACCGAAGCACGTTGCCTGCGTACCTCGTGGAGCTGGAATCAGAGAAAGCGGTCCGCGAGCTCCAGCCCGACTTCGCCCGACTACGCCACACAGGCGGCGGCACGTGTATCGTGACGGCTCGCGGCGCGGCGGGCGTATGTGACTTCGTGTCGCGGTTCTTCGGACCGGGCGTCGGCATCGACGAGGACCCCGTCACAGGAGCCGCACACTGCTGTCTCGGGCCCTTCTGGGCGGGCCGGCTCGGCAAGACTGAACTCGTCGGCCACCAGGTATCAAAGCGAGGCGGCGTCGTGCGGGTCCGCGTCCGCGGAGACCGCGTGGACCTGCTCGGGCAGGCGGTGACCGTGATGCGCGGCGAGCTACTTCGGTAGCCGGATGGGTCGGCTTCCGAGACCCGACAATTCGCGCCGCGGAAAGCGGCGCGATGCGTGGCGAGGATTGAGAGGATCCCCATGGGCCCTGAACAGTGCATGGTCAAAGAGTTTCACCAGAAGTACGGAGCGCCGATTCGATCCACGCCAGCACAGATCGGCGTCAAGGACCGCTTGCGGCGGGCACGGCTGATCTGTAGCGAGGCGGCGGAGTTTCTCGAAGCGGCCGACAAGGGCGATTTCGTCGAAATGGTTGATGCGCTCGCTGACATCCTGGTCGTAACCTACGGCGCGGCGATCGAGATGGGCGTGGACCTGGAACCGGTGTTTGCCGAGGTGCACCGCAGCAACATGTCCAAAGACGGCGGTGTGGACGCCGGCGGCAAAATCCTGAAGGGCCCGGGCTTCACCCCGCCGAACGTCCTCGGCGAGCTCGCCAAACAGGGCTATTGCCCCTAATCGCTTCGGCCCCGGGGGATCAGCCACTCTCGCATCACCCGCGTGGAAAACGGGTATAGTAAGGTGCGGCGAGCGGTACGTGAGCGGCAGGAAACATAGTGGTGTGGATGCGTAGCTGGCGATGCGGCTTGGCCGCGCTTTGCGGTCTGGCGGTGCTGGTTGAAGCGGCCGCAGCGCAGGACTGGCCGCAGTTCCGCGGACCCAACCGTGACGCGGTCTCGCAGGAGACCGGCTTGCTCCGCGCGTGGCCCGAGGGCGGGCCGAGCGTGCTGTGGACGGTCGAGGTCTGCGAGGGATATGCCGCCGCGGCGATTCATGACGGGCGGGTGTACTTCAACGACTATGACCGCGAGGCCTCCGAGTGGCTGGTCCGCTGCGTGGCCTTGGCCGACGGCCGCGAGCTCTGGCGCTTCAAAGAGAACAGGAGAATCCGGCCCAACCACGGGATCACGCGGACCGTGCCGGCGGTGGATGGGAAGTACGTTTTCAGCCTCGACCCGAAAAGCGTGTTTCACTGTCTCGACGCGGAAACCGGGACGCAGCTTTGGCGTAAGAACCTCGTGAAAGAGTACGGGACGAGAATCCCACCGTGGTACGTCGGCCAATGCCCGCTGATCGAGCCGGAGCGGGTCATCATCGCCCCGGCGGGCGACGCGCTGCTGGTCGCCTTCGAGAAAGCCACCGGTAACGAGATCTGGCGGACGCCGAATCCCGAAAAATGGCTCATGACTCACGCGTCGATCATGCCGGCCGAGCTGTGCGGCGTGAAGCAGTACCTGTACTGCACGCTCAAAGGGCCGCTGGGCGTGTCAGCCGATGACGGCAAGCTGTTGTGGCACTTCCCGTGGAAGTTCAACGTGGCGGTCGCACCGTCGCCGCTGGCGGTGGACGACGAACGCGTGTTCCTGACGGCCGGGTACGATGCGGGCAGTCTGATGATCCGCGTCAAGCGCGACGGTGGAACGTTCGCCGCCGAGCGCGTGTTCGACCTGCCGACGCAGGAATGGAATTCTGAGGTGCATACGCCGATTGTGTACGAGGGGCACTTGTTCGCGATCGGCAAGAAGAAACGGGGATTGTTCACGTGCCTGGATCTGGAGGGCAACATCGTCTGGACCAGTGCGGGGCAGGCGTCGTTCGGGCTCGGCAGCTTCCTGCTGGCGGACGGGATGTTCTACATTTTGGAGGGGAAGACGGGGATGCTGCGTCTATTAGAGGCGAACACGACCGAATACAGGGACCTTGTCAGCGCGCAAGTGCTCAGCGGACACGACGTCTGGGCCCCGATGGCTCTGTCGAATGGGAAGCTCGTGCTGCGCGACATGACCAAGATGGTATGTATCGAGGTGGGCACGCCGGGAACGGCCCAGCGGCCGGAATGAAGCGGTTCACCACCGGAAAGTGCCATAACCTGGTGAACGGGACCGGAGCTTGCTGAGCAGACGGGGCGTGAGCGGAGAAGCCGAAATGCAGTACCGTCAGGTACGCGTGATCAGCGGGAAGGGTTCGCAGCCGGAGCAGTTCGCCACCGCGCTGCGCGGGATCGCCCTGGACCGAACGGGGGCTCTGTACGCGGTCGGAGATTCGGAGGTCAAGGTCTTCGACGCGGACGGCACGCTGCGGCGACGTTGGCCGACGAGCAAGCCGGGATACTGCGTGGCAGTGGACCGGGACGGAACGGTCTACGTCGGTCAGGAGCGGCAGGTGCAGAGGTTCGACGACGCCGGCAAGCCGCTGGATGCGTGGCGGGACACCGAGCGCATGGGGCTGGTCACCGCGATCGGCCTGATCGAGGACAACGTCTTGATCGCGGACGCCCGCGACCGCTGCATCCGCCGCTACGACAAGCGCGGAAGATTCCGCAACGACATCGGGAAGGACAACCGGACCAGAGGGTTCCTGATCCCGAACGGGGTGCTGGACCTCGCTATCGACGCCGAGGGCATTATCCACGCGGCCAACCCGGGCAGGCACCGGGTCGAACGCTACAGTCTGGAAGGCCAGTTGCTCGGGCGTTTCGGCCGATTCACCGGGCCGGACCCGCGCGGCTTCAGCGGCTGCTGCAATCCGACTAACCTGACGGTGACGCGCGCCGGCCGCGTGGTGGTGACCGAGAAGGCGGGCCCCCGCGCAAAGGTGTACGACGCGACCGGAAAGCTGCTGGCGATCGTTGCCAACGACGCCTTCGACCAAAACTGCAAGAACATGGACGTCGCGGTGGATGCGCAGGGGCGGATCTACGTCGTCGATACGGTGCGGCTGCACATCTGCGTGTTCACGCCGATGGATGACCGGGCGGCGAGCGAACCGGCCTCGGCCCCGGCCGAGGGAGCTACAAAGCCATGAACCACGAAACGACGCGGCGGGAATTGCTGGGGCACGCGGTGCGCGGGGCGGGCCTGTTGGGTCTGGGCGGCGTGGCAGTGTACCTGACCGCCAAAGCCGGCGACGAGGGCGTCTGGGTGCTCGACATCTCCAAATGCGTGAACAGTCGTCTGGGAGCGACGGGCATCGAGGCCTGCGAGCTGTGCGCCACGAGCTGTGTGCGCCCCCTGTCGGCCGTGCGGGCGATCAATGACTTCGAGAAGTGCGGACGCTGCTACATCTGCCCGGCGTACTTCGACGTGATGAGCGAGGTGGATGAGAACGGCTTGCCGAGCGCAAAGCTCTGCCCGCGTGACGCGATCAAACGCGAGCCGATCGGCTGGGTGGACCCGGATGACCCGGCCAACAACTTCTACGAATACACCATCGACGAGGCGCTCTGCAACGGGTGCGGCATATGCGTGCTGGCGTGCAAGGACCCGTCCGGGCTAGGCTCGATCCTGCTCGAGGTGCGCTACGACCTCTGCCTGGACTGCAATCGCTGCTCGAATGCCGCCGCTTGCCCGGATGACGCCATCGACCGCAAGCCGCTGAGCCGGGCCGGCGCGCCACAGCGGCATCCGGCGTCGTAGGATGAACCGGTGAAGCGCTCCGCCCTGCTGGCCCCAATGCTCGTCCTGCTGACGCTCGCTACGCCGACCGAGTCACTCTATGCCCAATATGAAAGACCGGTTGACGTGGCCCCGACCGAGGAGGACATCGGCAGCGGGTACGTGACGCCCGCCGTGCAACGCCCCCTGCCCCGTTCAACCCTGCTGAATATCACGGACATAGTTCTGCTCCTGGGAGCGATGGGCATCTCGGCGTGGCTCGGGCTGGTCCGTCGCAGCCGCACTGGAATCGTCGTTCTTGCGATCGCGTGTGCGGTGTACTTCGGCTTCTACCGCAAGGGATGCGTCTGCCCGATCGGGGCGATTCAGAACGTCGCTGTCGCTTTGACCGACCCGAGCTACGCCGTCTCGTACGTGGTCATCGCGTTCTTCTTTGCACCGCTGGTGCTGGCGTTGCTGTTCGGGCGGGTATTCTGTGGCGGGGCGTGCCCGTTCGGGGCGATTCAAGAGCTGGTGGTGCTCCGGCCGGTGCAGGTGCCACGTCGGCTGGACAAGGCCCTCGGCTTGCTGAAGTACGTTTATCTGGCACTAGCGATCTGGTTCGCGGTGCTACCGGCGGTGGAGCGCGATTTCATCATCTGCCGCTTCGATCCGTTCGTCGGGTTCTTTCGGCGAACCGGACCGGCCTACATGCTGATCATTGGCGGGGCGTTCCTGGTGCTGGGGATGTTCGTCGGGCGGCCGTACTGTCGCTATTTGTGCCCGTACGGCGGCTTGCTTGCGCAGTTAGCGCGTTTCTCGTGGAAGGGCGTGACGATCACGCCGGACAAGGAGCTGGATTGCGGGTTATGCGCCGAGTCGTGTCCGTACGGGGCGATCGAGAAGATGCGGGCGGTGCGCACTTCGTGCCTGTCGTGCGCGCGTTGTTACACCGCGTGTCCGCGGGAACGGGCGCCGGCGCGCGGAGACGCCTCGGTCGAGTCGCATGAGGCCACCGGGTGATTGCGATGACGGGAAGCACGCAAAGAAATGTGGGGCTAGCGATCGCCGGCGGCGCTGCGATCGTGGTGCTCGCGTGCATCGCCGTTCTGGCTGCCGACATGATCGCGGCACGTCGCCAAGCCTCGCTGGACGACCAGCGGCTGGAAGACCTAGTCGAATTGGTGAAGACAGACGCCGCCGCCGCTGCCGAGCTCGATGCCGAACACCAACGTCAGACCGACAAGTCCGTGCAGCGGGAGCTTAGGAAGACACGCGTTACGTGGACCCTCATCCTCGCCGCAGTCTTGTTTCTGGCCTCTGCCAAATGGCTGGTCTCGTTGCGAGCTCAACGGCCGCCAACGCTGAACACGAGTGTCGCGCTTCGCGCACCGCCGCCGACGAGACCAAGAAAGGCCGGCGGTGACGTGCGGTCGCACTCCGCTGGCGGACCGCGGGTCAGCGAACTCGGCGAGCAGGAGATTGACCTGAGCTTCGTGGATGCGATCGTTGCGAAGGAGGGGTGTGACGGTGAGGCGGCCGTCCCGATCCTGCAGGCGATCCAGGCACACTACGGCTACCTTCCCGACGAGGCGTTGCAGCGCGTTTGCGAGTTGACGGAGATCGAGCCGTCTCAGATCGCCGGCGTGTCCGCGTTCTATGCGCGCTTCCGGCGTTCGCCGGTCGGGGAGCACGTTGTGAAGGTGTGCCACGGTACGGCGTGCCACGTGACCGGTGCCCGGCAGATCACCGAAGAGATCCGCCGGCACCTGCGAATCGCGCCCGAGGAAGACACCGATCCGGAGCGGCTGTTCACGGTGGATCGCGTGGCGTGCCTGGGGTGTTGCAGCCTGGCGCCGGTGATGATGATCGACGAGGAGACGGTGGGCAGACTCACGCCGGGCAGCGCGTGCGCGGCGCTCGATGTGGTGCGCCCGGAGCAGCCGGCATGAGGCGTGGCAACGCGGTCGAGATTCGGATCGGTCTCGGCTCCTGCGGGATCGCCAGTGGCGGCCAGGCCGTGCGGGAGGCACTTGAGGACCATGCGCATCAGGCGGGTGCCGACGGGACCGTCAAGGTTGTCGGCTGCAACGGGATGTGCCACCGGGAGCCGTTGGTCGAGGTCGTGGACGGCGACGGTCGTCGTACGATCTATGGCGATGTGTCGGCCGAACAGGCGAAGAGCATTATCGCCCGGCACGTTCGACCCAAACGGTGGCTGACCCGGGCACGCTGGGCATTTCGCGATGTTGCCGAGCTGTTTTCACGCGATGACACGCGTCCGCTGACGCCGATCGACCCGACGACAGGGGCCGCGGAGGCCTACCTCGGCAAGCAGCAGCGGATCGTGCTCGAGAATTGCGGCCAGATCGATCCGCTGAATCTGGACGATTACCTCACGCGCGGGGGATACCAAGCGCTCGAGAAGTGCCTCAAAACACTATCGGCAGACGGCGTCATCGAGATGATCAAGAGCTCAGGCCTGCGCGGTCGTGGGGGTGCCGGGTTTCCCACGGGGCTCAAGTGGGCGCTCACCAAGTCCCAGGCGAGCACCACGAGATATGTGATCTGTAACGGTGACGAGGGTGATCCCGGCGCGTTCATGGA
>JAUWXH010000100.1 GCA_030616465.1 Planctomycetota bacterium
TGAGTTGGTGGTCGCGGCACGCCAACGCCTCATCCCTCTGCACAGCCTGGGGCCAGCCGGCTTCAGCCGGGCTTGGGGTTGCGGCAGCTTCAAAGCCCGGCTGAAGCCGGCTGCAGCGCTGATGTATGAGAGACAGGTCTGCGACGCCCCACCGACTGAAGTCGATGGCAAGCCCCGACCGGCTGAAGCCGGTCCCCGGCCACGCCGGGTGGCACTGGCGGCTTGGCGGGTGGCATGCCCAAGCCAGTCATTTCACGCGCCTGCGCGTGTGGCACGGCTCTTGGTCGGCAAAAGACTCCTGAGCCCTGTTCCTGTCTACACCACGATCTCGCAGAAGACGCTGGACTCGTCCACCTCCTCGATGCGAACGCGCGCGTCGAAGCCGGATGTTAGCGACCGGAACTCGGCCGGGCTGATGGTCGTGGCTTTGAAGCCGTCCTGGCAGACGATCGTGCCGTGGCCGGTGGCCTGCCAGTCAATCTCGCCCAGCAGTCCGTGGTCGGCCTGAAGGCGGAACCATTCCAGGCGCTGCTCCCAGAACTTCTCGGCGTAGGTGGAGAACAGGATCCGGCCGGCGGGCTTGGTCACGCGGATGCTCTCGGCAATCAGAACACGCTCATCAACCTTGAAGGCGGAGATCCCGTTCTGGATGCAGGCCACGACATCGAAGACCCGGTCGCGAAAGCCGAGCGCGCCAGCATCCATCCGGACGAGCCGGCAGTTCGACACGTTGCCGAGCAGCTCTTGGGCCAGCTCCAGACTCGGCCGCGACGTATCGATGCCGATGACGAGCGCGGCTTTGTCGGTGAGCTTCTCGAGCACGCGGCCGTAGCCGCAGCCGAGCTCCAAGACGACGTCGGCGGGCCGAATCCGCTCGGCGACGTAGTCGATTTCCGCCGCAAGGTACTGGCGCACCCGCGGGGGCGCGATGTCATAGCACTTCCGCAGGCGCTCGGCCGACAAGCGCTGGGCGTAGTAGCCGTCCATGCCCGATCCTCGGCAAGCTGCGGGCGGGAGGGCGAAGGTGTCGCTGAGCCCGCTCGGCGGGAGCCTCGCCCTGTGCATGCACTGGTGGGCAAGCCACCAGTGGCACCCGGCGCAGCCATGGGGCGTGCGCGTCGTGCTCAGGCGCGCGTGCCGCTATGCGCTTGCAGTCTGCTCTACTTTCGGCGGGTGGTTCCCTTGAACTCCATGAGCTTCCGCAGCTTCCACCCGTCCCAGACGGTGTAGTTCCATTCCTGTGTGTCGTCGTCCACCATCTGGGAGCTGCCTTTGCCGACGAACTTCTCGCCGGTGACCGTGTTGCGGCTCTTGCCCTTGAAGTGCCAGGTCTTGGTCTCCTGGTCATACGTGGCGCTGGCGGATTCGCAGTAGCCGCCGTTGTCGAACGACCAGATGCGGTACTTCTTGGCCTTGGCGTCCCAGGTCCAGACTGCCAGGCCTCTCGTCTCGTCCTCGTCGCCCGTCTGGTACTCGAAGTGATTGACGAGCACCCACTTGTCGGCGTCCCAATTGACCGTTTCGACGCCCTCACCCGTGACGACCTCGTCGGAGCCCACGACCTTCACTTCTGCCGTGCCTTCCCAAGTGCCGACGAGCATCTCGAGCTGGTCGAGCTCAGCGGGCCGCGGCGGCGGCTTCATCATCTCCGCCATGTCAACCTGCGGCTGCTGACAGCCGATGAGCGTCACCGCCAGAACGGCGGCCAAGCCTCCACCTATAATCCGACTTCGACTCATGCTATGTACCTCCCTTTGCGTGAGAACAGTCTGCCGCTTCAAACCCGTATGAAACGGCATGGATACAGCGACAGTCAAGCTGCTTCGCCGATGCGGCTCAGCGACTCTACGAACCCACGAATTCTGACCGACAGGCCGTTGCACGTAAAGTGACGGAGATGGCCTCAGTCGTGTAGGGTCCGCCCGGCAGAACATTCGCGGTTACACATGAGCCTGGTAGCGGTCTGCACAGCGGACCCTGCCAAGCTGGGTCGTCGCAACCGCAATGGGCCAGCAGAATGCGCAGGTCCGCTTGATCGGTGTTCCCGTCGTGTCCTTGAATTGTGGTGCCGGTTGGCGAGAAAATGCGTTCGTCAGCAAACACGGCAGCGGGTAACTTAACGCCGAATCGTGGCATCCAGCGGCCGGCGTCGCCGCGCGGTTGCCGGGCCTGTTGCCTGCTTGAGGTCCTCGAGGTCAGGAGTGTACCCATGTTGGCTTTGGCGCTTCTCATCTTTCTCGCGTTTGTTTTCCTTCTCGTCCTGCACTTCGCCGAGTCGGCCGCCGGCGGGACGCACCCGTTTACCGCGCGCGACATGCACGCGATGGAGCGCATCAGCGATCCACAGGCTTCGCCGGACGGGAAACGCCTCGCGTTCGTGCTGCGCGTCACCGACTTCGAGGCGAACAAGGGGCGCACCGACCTGTGGCTGGTGAATCCAGATGGCAGCGGGCTGCGCCGCCTGACCACACATACGGCCGGTAGCAGCAGTCCCCGCTGGTCGCCGGACGGGCGGACCATCTACTTCCTCTCGAAGCGGTCGGAATCGTCGCAGGTCTGGAGGATCGCGGTGGACGGCGGTGAGGCGGACCAGGTGACCGATTTGCCGCTCGATGTTGGGACGTTCGCGCTATCGCCCGATGGCCAGCACCTGGCGATCAGCATCGAGGTCTTCCCCGATGCCGGGACGCTCGAGGACACCAAGAAGCGGCTCGACGAGATCAAGGAGCGCAAGGCCACCGGGCAGGTTTACGACCGACTGTTCATCCGACATTGGGATACGTGGAAGGACGGTCGGCGGTCGCACTTGTTCGTCATCCCGACGTCCGGCGGCGAGCCGGTGGACGTGATGAAGGGCGTGGACGCCGATGCGCCGTCGAAACCGTTCGGCGGCGCGGAGGAATTCACGTTCACGCCGGACGGCAAGTCGCTTGTGCTCGCCGCGCGCAACGTCGGCCGCGAGGAGGCGTGGTCCACGCATTTCAACTTGTACGTTGTGCCGATCGACGGCTCGGCCGAGCCACGGATCGTGGTCGATGGCAAAGGCGCGACGGTCACGAACCCGGTGTTCTCGCCGGACGGCAAGACGCTCGCGTACCTGGCGATGGTCCGGCCGGGTTACGAGGCGGACCGTTTCCGCATCGCGCTCAAGCCGTGGCCGAATGGCTCGCCCGCCTCGGCGGGTAGTGCGGGCGTCCCGCCCGCGAGCCTTACAGAATCGTGGGACCGCTCCGCGGGCAAGATCGTCTTCTCACGCGACGGCAAGACGATCTATACGTGTGCCAACCACGTCGGCCAGCGACCCTTGTTTGCCGTGGACGTTGGCACTGGCAACGTACGCGAGCTCGTTGGCGAAGGCCGGGTGATGGAGATCGTCACGGCGGGTGAGCGGGTCGTGTACGGCCTGTGCCACCTGCGCAGCCCGCTTGAGCTGTTCTCCGTCAGGCCTGATGGCAGCGACGTGCAGCCGGTTACAGAGATCAACGCGGAGAAGGTCGCCGCGATCCGCACGGGCGAGCCTGAGCAGTCCTCGTTCAAGGGCTGGAACGGCGACACGGTGTACACATACGTCGTCAAGCCGGTCGATTTCGACCCGAGCAAGAAGTACCCGGTCGCGTTTTTGATCCACGGTGGGCCACAGGGGACGTTCAGCAACGATTTTCACTACCGCTGGAATCCGCAGTGTCTCGCGGGTGCGGGCTACGCCGTGGTGATGGTCGATTTCCATGCCTCGGTCGGCTACGGCCAAGCGTTCACCGACGCGATCAACGACCACTGGGGCGATCGGCCGCTGGAGGATTTGCAAAAGGGCCTGGCCGCCGCCGTGGAGCGCTACCCATGGATGGACGGCGAGCGCGTCGCGGCGTTGGGTGGCTCCTATGGCGGCTATCTGGTCAACTGGATCGCCGGCGTGTGGCCCGACCGCTTCCGCTGCCTGGTCTGCCACGACGGCAATATCGACGAGCGGATGGCCTATTACGACACGGAAGAGCTGTGGTTTCCCGAGTGGGAGCGCGGCGGCCCGCCGTGGGAGAAGCCGGAGGCGTACACCAAGCACAACCCGATCGACCACGTGGACAAATGGAAGACGCCGATGCTGGTGATCCACAGTGCCAACGACTTCCGCGTGGTCGATGCGCAAGGCATCTCGACGTTCACCGCGCTGCAACGCCGCGGCATCCCCAGCAAGCTGCTGTACTTCCCCGACGAAAACCACTGGGTCCTCAAGCCGCACAACAGCATTCAGTGGTATGAGGTTGTCATCGGGTGGCTGGATCAATGGTGTAAGGGGAATTCAGAATAGCGAATTGCGAATGGCGAATTGGCGTCCGGTTGGCACGGCTTCACGGGCAGAGCCCCGGCAGGCATGACTCGCGCGATAGCCTTTGACCGTGCCCGCCGACTGCGGTTCATTGAGCACCGGTGGTATGGGACAGGAACATGCGCAACAGATTCTTTACGGTGCTTCACATGCTCGCCCTGTTGCTTTGCGCGGCGTTGACCCTTCTGTGCGTGCAGAGCTTTCGCGATAACTATAGAATATTACACGATCGGAACGCGAACGTAACGTATGAGGTGTACCGTGGGACGTTCCTTGCTCACACCGAGACGCTTCCAGCGAGTATCTTCCCTTCCAGCGCGCGTTTTCATACTGGCAGTGCGTCACGCCCGCGGTGGGCAAAGCCGACCAACATCCTGATTTCATTCCCCTTGTGGCCGGTTGGATTGCTGTTGCTCGCATGGGGTTGTTACCCCTTCTTGCCGCAATACCGACGGTGGCGAAGACGAAAGATGGGACTATGCACCAAGTGCGGATACGACCTCCGAGGATTAACCGAGCCCCGGTGCCCGGAGTGCGGTAAGCCTTTCGACATGCGTGCCAGGAAGCAGGTTTCAGAATGAGGCAGGTGGGTGCCACGACTGTGCCAGCCGTGCCTTCTCACGACCATCACTCGGCCGGCGGCTCGCCGGCGAAGCGCCAACTCGGCTTCGTGTCGGGGGTCAGTGGCAAATCGAGCATCGCGGCGCGGATGAGCTCGATGGGGATCGGGCCGTAGGTCAGCAGGGCGTCGTGGAATTCGCGCTCGGTCAGCTTGCCGGCATCGACCAGCTCGCGTCGTAATGCGCGTAGCTGCAAGCCGCCGATCATGTAGGCGCATTGATACAGCGGCGAGTAGCCTTCGCCGACGTAGCGGCGGACCTCGCTGGTCGCGCCGAAGCGTTCGTGGCCCACGCGCTCCATGAGGAAATCGACCATCTCCTCCGGCGTCATCTGCCCCAAGTGAAACTTCAGGCTGACGACGATCCGTGCCGCCCGGTGCATGCGCCAGAAGAGCATACCGATGCGGTCCTCCGGCGTTTGCGCGTAGCCGAGGTCCCAGAGCGTCATTTCCCAATATAGTGCCCAGCCCTCGCCGAAGAACGGTGTCCAGAAGATCCGACGATGCGGTCGATTACGCCGGGTCATGAACGACTCCAAGTGGTGTCCGGGAATAAGCTCGTGGGCCACGACCGAGCGCGAGAAATGCCGGTTGTTCCCGCGCATTGACATCAGCTTGTCCGCGTGCTTCATGTCGTCAGTCGGGTACGCGACCTTGATGTTCTGCCCGCCGTAGGCTGCAAACGGCAGTACCCTCTGCTGTTCAGGTGAGATCATTGTCACCCGCCAGGTCTCTTCGCACAGCGGTGGAATCGTCAGCAGATCGCGCTCCTTCAGAAAGCGGATCGCCTCGCGTGCCTGGGCGGTCACCAGATCGTCCTGCTCACCGGGCGGGACGTGATCGTCTTTCACCCTGGCGAGCGCGGCCTTCCAATCATCACCCAGGCCCATCTCGATCGAAGCTTCCTTCATTTCCGTTTCGCACCAGGTCAACTCACGCTCGCCGATCGCGATCATTTCTTCCGGCGTGTACGGGATGAATTCCGCCGCCAGATCGTCCGCGAGTGCCTCCGCTCCGACCGGGTCGCCGATGAGCGGGTCATCATCCTCACCTTTGAGGCCGGCGATGTTCTTACGCAGATACTTGGCGTAACCCTCCAGCGCCTTGTGTGCTTCCTCGTAGGGTTCATCCACCCACCACGAGAATCCCGGCTCGTAGCCTTCATAGAACGAGTGCCACGTGCGTAGCGTGCGTCGCAGGGCGTTCACCGCACCGGCCGTGCGTCGGGCCATTGCGGCAGAAACCGGCAGCGGTCCGTTGGTGGCTGGCTGGGTAGCGGTTTCCCGTGTCGTGACGGGCTGGCTAGCGGGTTTCTGCTCTTTTCGCTCGACGCGCTCGCGTACGGTTTTGATTTGGTCGGCGAATGCGGCCAGTGTTGCCGCCGCCGCCTGCGGATCGACGGGTTCCATCCGCCGCCGGGCGGACTCCAGTTCGAGCAGCGCGTCTCGGAACGGCAGCAGCTCCTCCATCTCGGCGAGCCGGTGCCGCTGGCGCGCGAGCTTGGTCAGCTCGGCGTTTAGCCGGGTCCGCAGCAGGGTGTAGTCGATCCGTCCTTGTTGGTTGAGCGTGGCGAACTCCAGTTGCCTGAGCTGCTTTAGCTCGTCGCGATAGACCCGTTCGAGACGATCGAAACGTAGCTCCGACCAGGGCAGGTCGTAAAAGCGAGCTACCGCCGATCGATCGGTCTCATAGCGCCGGACGAACTGCTCAAGGTCGCCGCCGCGGTTGGAGATCACTGCGACCGGCGCCTGCTGCGGCTCGTCCGGGGTCGCGCCGGGCCGAGAAGATTGCGGTGAAACACAAGCCGGGGCGGTGAACAGCGCGGACGTTCCGAGCGCGAGGGTGAATGCGACAAGCATCTTCGACTCCGTTGTCATGGCGAGGCCCGCTATACCACGAGGCCGTCGGCGTGGTCAACTGGGCAGGGCTGGCGGGCCGGCAGCCGCGACACGGATACCGCCAGCGAGGCGCGGGCGAGATTCTTCGCTGCGCTCAGAATGACGGTCAGCCGGCCGTCGGCATCACCGGCTGGGTTCCGCCTTCCCCTGTAAGAACGCGAGCACGTGATCGACGATGGCGAACATGCCGC
>JAUWXH010000281.1 GCA_030616465.1 Planctomycetota bacterium
CCTTGACGCAGTGACCGCACCCATGGCTGAACAGCCGTCAATCACAGTTGCCGAACTGGCCCGCCGCCTGGGTGGAAGGCTAGACGGTGCCGGCGGGCGCGTGGTTTGGGGCGTGGAGCCCCTTGACCAGGCCGGACCCGAGGCGGTCTCGTGGCTGGGCAGCGCGCGGTACCTGCCTCAGCTCGCCGATACCGAGGCCGGGGTCGTGCTCGTCCCGGAGGACTGCGAAGTCCCTCCGGGCAAGACGGTCATCCGCGTTTCGGATCCGGACGCAGCGCTGTGTGAGGTGCTGCGCTGCCTGGCTCCGCCGAGCGAGCCGGTGCCGGTCGGCGTCCACCCGACCGCAGTGATCGGCGAGGGGGCGGTGGTCGAGGGGGCTGCGATCGCGGCCCAAGCCTATGTCGGTCCCGGCGCGGTGGTCGGCCCCGGCACGCAACTGCACCCCGGCGTGCGCGTCGGGGCCGCTTCGAAGATCGGCCGCGATTGCGTCCTGTGGCCGAACGTCGTCGTGCGCGAACGGGTGACCATCGGCGATCGGGTCATCATCCACCCGAACGCCACCATTGGGGCGGACGGCTACGGGTATTTGCAGCGCGAGGGGCGGCACGTAAAGATCCCGCAAATCGGCACCGTCGTGATCGAAGACGACGTCGAGATCGGCGCCAACACCGCGATCGACCGGGCCCGCAGCGGCGAAACCCGCATCCGCCGCGGAACCAAGATTGATAACCTCGTCCAGATTGGCCACAATTGCGACATCGGCGAAGATTGCATCCTCGTCGGGCAGTGCGGAATCTCCGGCTCGACGACGCTGGGGCATCATGTCGTCTTCGGCGGACAAGTTGGTATCATCGACCATCTGCGGATCGGGGATGGCGTACAGGTGGCGGCGAAATCGCTTGTCACCCACGACATCCCAGACGACCAAGTGGCCCGCGGCATCCCGGCGACGGATAATCACTTGTTCGGCCGGCAACAGGTTATAATTCGTCGTTTGCCCAAGATGGTCGAGCAGTTACGCGAGTTGACCAAACGGGTGCAGCAACTTGAGTCGGCAGCGAACGATACAAAGAGAAGCTGAGCTTTCGGGCGTCGGGCTGTTCACCGGGTTCCCGGTGAAACTGCGTTTCAAGCCGGCCGCCCCGGGCAGCGGCATTGCGTTCGTCCGCTCCGACCAGCCCGAGCCGACACGCATCACCGCCCGCGTCGAGAACCTGACCAAACGGGCCCGGCGTACTTCGCTGCGCAACGGGACGGTGGCGGTCGAGACGGTCGAACACTGTCTGGCGGCCATCCGCGGCTTGTCGATCGACAACCTCGAGATTGAGCTGGACAACGCGGAACTGCCGGCGGTCGATGGCAGCTCGACCCCATTCGTCGAGGTTCTCTCTGAAGCCGGCATCGCCGAGCAGGATGCCGAGCGGCGCTGTTTCAAGATCCCCGAAGTGATCCGCGTCAGCGACGGGGACGCGGAGCTGGTGGCCTGGCCGGGCGAAGGCGAGCGGCTAGACATCATATATGAGCTCGACTACGGGCGGGACAGCGGCGTGGGTCGGCAGATTCATCGCTTCGCGCTCACCCAGGACGGGTTCGTTGACGAGCTCGCCCCGGCCCGCACCTTCATCACCGACGAGGAAGCCCGGCAACTGCGGGCCGCGGGCCTGGGCAAGCACCTGACCTATCAGGACATTCTGGTCATCGGCCCGCAAGGACCGATCGAGAACCAGTACCGCTTCCCCGATGAGTGCGTCCGGCACAAGATCCTCGATCTGGTCGGCGACCTGGTGCTGCTGGGTTGCTTCGTCAGCGGGCGCATCTACGCGCGCAAGAGCGGGCACAATCTCAACCACGAACTGGTCCGCCGGCTGCATGAGCTGCGGCTGGGCACGCAGTTGCACGAGCGGTTGAAAGCCGGCGCCAAGCTGGACATCCACGCCCTGCAGCGCGTCCTGCCGCACCGCTATCCGATGCTGCTGATCGATCGGGTGGTGGAGATTGAGGGAGATCAGCGGGCGGTCGGCATCAAGAACGTCACCATCAACGAGCCGTTCTTCCAGGGGCACTATCCGCGTCAGCCGATCATGCCCGGCGTGCTGATCATTGAGGCGATGGCCCAGCTCGGCGGGATTCTGCTGTCGCAGAAGCTGGAGCACACCGGCAAAGTGGCCGTGTTGCTCAGCCTCGATCGGGTGAAGTTCCGTCGCCCCGTCGCGCCGGGCGACCAGTTGGTGCTCGAGGCGCATACCAGGCGGATCAGGTCGCGCACTGGGGAGGTGCATTGTCGGGCGCAGGTTCTGGGGGAGCTGGTCGCCGAGGCGTCGATCCGGTTCATGATGGTGGATGCCGACCCGAGCTGAGCAACGAAGGAATGAGCGAGATACACCCGCTGGCATTCGTGGACCCGCAAGCCGAGCTGGGAGAGGACGTCCAGGTCGGCCCGTTCTGCCACGTCGGGGCGGGGGTGGTGCTTGCCGACGGCTGCCGGCTGCACAGCCACGTGACGCTCCTGGGGCCGGCCGAGTTCGGCCGGGGCAACGTCTTTTTCCCCAACTGCGTGCTCGGAGCGACGCCGCAAGACCTCAAATACAAGGGCAGCCCCACGCGGCTGCTGGTCGGCGACGACAATGTCTTCCGCGAAAACGTCACCGTCCACCGCGGAACCGAGGTGGACCGTCGCAGCGAAGGCACCACCCGCATCGGTGACCACAGCCTGCTGATGGTCGGCGTGCACGTCGCCCACGACAGCGACCTCGGCAACCACGTCATCCTGGCCAACGGCGTGCAGGTCGCCGGCCACGTCCGCATCGAAGACTGCGTCAACGTGGGCGGGGTCAGCGCCATGCACCACTTCGTGACCGTCGGCCGCAACGCGTATGTCGGCGGCATGACCCGCGTCACCCACGACGTCCCCCCGTACATGAAGGTCCTCGGCTACGACCAGACCGTGCGGGGCGTCAACGCCGAGGGCATGCGGCGCTGGCACATCTCCGACGAGTCGATCGCGGCAATGAAGGAGGTCTTTCGGCTGCTGTACGCCCGGCGGACCGAGCAGTCCCCGGGCCGGACCGCCGCGGCGCTGCGCGAGATCGAGGCCAACGGGCTGATCCGCGACGAGCACGTCCGCTACCTGGCCGAGTTCGTCAGGCGCAAGCTCGAGGTCGGCGTCTATGGTCGCGTGCGCGAGCACTTCCGTAGCGACGCACCCACAGACCGGGCCGCCTTCTACCGGGACGGGGAAAGGGAGCCTGATTCATGAACCAGCCGGTGCCCGTCGCCGTCATCGGCGCCGGCCACATGGGCCGACATCACGTTCGCAAGTACGCGGAGATGCCGACGGCGAAGCTCGTCGCCGTCATTGATCTGGACGTTGAGTGCGCCAAGCGGTTGGCCGAGCCGCTCGGCGCGCGCTATGCCGATAAGCTGACGCCCGAGCTCGGCGACGTGGCGGCGGCCAGCGTCGCGGTTCCGACCGTCAAGCACCTGGAGGTCGTACGACCGCTGTTGGAGCGCGGCGTGGCCGTGCTGATCGAAAAGCCGTTGGCGCCATCGCTAGCGGACGCACAAGAGATCGCCGCCCTGGCCCGCAAACACAGCACCATCGTGCAGGTGGGCCACACCGAGCGGTTCAACCCGGCGGTGCGGGCGGTTGACCGACTGGGTGTCCGGCCCAAGTTCGTCGAGACCCACCGCATCAGCCCGTTCACGTTCCGCTCGGCGGACGTCGGCGTCGTTTTCGACATGATGATTCACGACATCGACATCATGCTGCACCTGGTCAAGGACGAGGTCGAGCGGGTGGACGCGGTGGGCGTCAACGTGCTCGGGGTGCACGAGGACATCGCCAACGCCCGCGTGCAGTGCAAAGGTGGGGCCGTCGCCAACCTGACCGCCTCGCGGCTGGCGTTGAAGACCGAACGCAAGCTGCGCGTCTTCTGCGAGCACGCCTACGTCTCGCTGGACTACCAGAAGAAGGTCGGCATCGCCATCACGCTCGATAAGAATCTCGACGTGCTCAAGCTGGCGCGCGAACGGAACATCGAAGACCTCTCGCAGATGGCCGCCGTCGATTTCGGCAAGATGGTGCACGTCGAGCCGCTGACGATCGAGGACAAGGACGCGCTGCAAGACGAGCTCGAAACCTTCCTCGACTGCGTCCGGCAACGCAAGCGCCCGCCGGTCAGCGCCGAAGACGGCGTGGCCGCCATCCGGCTGGCCGAGATGATCGTGGACTCGATCAAGTCGCA
>JAUWXH010000201.1 GCA_030616465.1 Planctomycetota bacterium
GCGAGCTGCGGAAGAAACTCGACGAGCTCGACCTGGGGTTCTGACGATGACGGCTGCCCGCCCGCACCGCACCTGCTCGAACGGCGGTGGTGGGCTCGGCATGGGAGACAGGTAGTGGACGACGAGGAGAAGATACTCGAATCCTTGCGGAAGAAGCCACGCGGCGCCGGGGAACTGTCCCAGTTGTGCGGCATCTCGCGTAACCCGATGTTCTCGCTGCTGATGAAGATGGAGAAGGAGAATCTGATTGTGTGGGACGGTCGCGCGTGGACCACGCCGCCATCGGCCGATGCCAAGCCAAGCGGCGACGCCGACACGAGCCCGCCGCTTGAAGGGGGTTCAGAGGCCTGAGTGCGATGGCTGTCATAACGACGTGATGCGGATCACCAAGTCCACGAAAACCGACCAGTGGCTGTGCACGGCGTGCGTGGCCGCCCTGGAGAAGCCGCCGGAGCCGACCACTCCACCGCCGTCCTCGTCTCCAAAGGAGCAGAAGGACAAAGAGGCGGCCGAATCATAGGCGTCCCTCACGCCGCCTCTCGGAAGGCTTTCGGGGGACGCCCTTTCCGGCAGCGGCGTGGCGGGTAAGCGCGGAACGAGCGAAAGTGCCATGGAAATCGACATTGAGGTGCCTGATCTGGCGAGTGTTTTTGGCCCGTCTGCCGCCGCAGAGGGCGAACGCGTGCTCGATCGGGCCACGGTTTCAGAACTCTACTTCGAGCAGGGCGACGAGATCGAAGAGGGTGAGCTGTTTGCCGTGCTGTTCAACCGACACGGTACTTGTGAGATCGTGGCGCCGACCTCAGGGGTTCTCGTGTCCATGCGGTACGAGGTGAGCGACTCGGTCGCTTCGGAGGAGGTGTTGGCGACGATCGATACGGATCGATGAGATGACCGGAAGCTGGGCGTTGTCGCTGATGTAGGGCCGCGGAGCGAAGACCGCGCTGTTATCGATTGGACGGGAGGGTCTCTTGCTAGCCACCTCTGCCGTCGCCGTAGGCCCGTCTGCCGTTGCCCCCGTAGCCTCGTCGGCCGTCGGCGCGTGGCTTGGCCTCGTTCACAACGATGGTGCGGCCCATGTGGTCCTGGCCGTTCAAGGCCGCGATCGCCGCCTGGGCTTCCTCAGCGGAGCCCATCTCGACAAAACCGAATCCCTTGCTCCGGCCCGTCATCCGGTCCGTGATGACTTCCGCGCTCGTCACAGTTCCGTACTGGGACAGCAGTTTCTCCAAGTCCGAACTGCTCACATCGTAGCTCAGATTCCCGCAATACAGCTTCTTGCCCATCGTAAGCTCCGCGCTTGATGGCGAACTCGACCCAGTGCGCCCCATTCTGCGAGATGGCCAAAACCGCCTAGCCTGTTAACCACCTAGCCTGTTAACTGCCCGGTCGGCTGTTAACGAGAGAATCCGAGAGCGCCGGGGCCGGAAAGACACCGGGCCCGGTGAGTCGGCGTCGCAGCGGCCCCGGGCGCTCTCTGGCCCGGGGTTTCGCGTGAACTGGTCGGTCACTCGTTCCGCGACCGTGAAGAAAACTCCCCGAGTAGGACTCGAACCTACAACCTAGCGGTTAACAGCCGCTCGCTCTACCAATTGAGCTATCGGGGATCTCTCGCTGGTCGCCTGCCGGCAAGGCAAGCGGGCGGACCTGCCGGCGATCCAAGCTTCACCCCGGCGAACCGCAGCAGGCGGCCGAGCCGCCATGCCGGACGACCGGTTGCCGGCCGCCGTTCGCCGGTCGATTACCAGCGTACCAGCCCTATTCGGCAAGTCAACCTGAATCGCCAAAGCCGGGATCATTCATCGACCGGCGAACAGTAGGGCCAAGCACCTGTCGGCCGCGGGCCGCACGCCCGCTTGCCTGACACGCTGTCATTCTGAGGGTGCGCAGCGCGCCGTTATTCTCAGGGAGCGAAGCAAGCGTAGGGCAGGGCGAGTCTTCGAGGCCTGCCATCCGCGAAGATTCTCCGCTGCGCTCAGAATGACGGCCGGGACGGAGCTAGGCCGCTACGTTCGACGGCCGGGACGGAGCCCGGGCGCTACATCCCCCGTGGGGTTCGGCGGGTACGTCTGGGCCACTTCCTGGTGGGCGCGGCTCGGATCGTCGGGTGGCTTGCTTTCGCGCGCGGGGCGTAAGCATGTACCGTCGCCGCCGGGACGCCGACCGCTGCATCTCGGGTGCGGATTGGGCCACGTCGGCGATGGGCGGGCTAGGGATAGTTCCGCATGCGAATCCTCAGGCCGCTGACCCCATCGCCCTTTTGGTTTGTGATCCCGCGGATCGTCTTGCCGGGTGGAACCAGGAAGAGCAAGCCCAGTTCGGCTTCCTCCTGTGTCAGCTCCCTGGGCTCGATGTGCTTGAAATCCAGCATCCCGCGGAACGTTATGCTGAGCGGGTCATCCGGGCCGCCGGCAAAGAACAGCTCCAGATAGGTCGTGCCCCTGCTGCGCGGCACGATGGCGAAGTAGCCGACCAGCGGGTACCGGTTCCCTTCGTTGTCTTCCGCCCAGTATTGGTTGAGCGTCCGGGCCGCGTAGTTGAACACGTCACCGACCAGGGTCTGGGCCTGGTAGGGCTTATAGCGGACCTGGCAGAGGCGGGATCCCGCCGGCCGCTTGAATTTGCCGACCGTGGCCTCGCCTTCGGATGCCTCGAGGCGCTCCCGGTCGCCGACGATCCTTCCGGAAACGAACAGTTCGCCTTCCAGGGTCACATCGGTTCCACCGCGCACGCGGGCTGCTGACATCCTGAAAGGCAGCTCTTCGAAGTCGCCGTACGGTCGGACCAGCGCCCTTATGAATCCCGTGACGCCGCGGCGCGTGCCGCTACCACGTTGCGGTCCGGCGCTCGTGGCGGCGGCGGCCGCCGCCAACGCCTCATCCGGCGGCTTGTCGGCCGGCTCCCTGGGCACCGCCGCCCGGGCGTGGCGGCGATACTCGACAAATCGCGGGGTGAACTCCTCATCGACCTCGAAGTACGCGTCAACCACGGTCTTGACGCCGGCGCGAACGGCAAAGTTGGTGTCCACGTCCGCGATGCGTAGCGCGTCGCCGATCTTCGGGTCCGCCCCGCCCAGCAGCCGCGCCGCGTAATGTCGGGGCTCCTCATTCACGTCGCCCACCACGCGGATCATGGTTGGGCGGAAGCGGTGGTAGGACGAGCCCTTGCCGACGCGGTCGGCCGAGGACTGGTCCATTTCGAGCCGGACGGCGATGAGCTTCGTGCCGGCCTCGGGTGTATACACCTTGCGTATGTATTGAGGGTTTTGGCTTGCGCGCGTCGGTACCTCCTTGCGATAGCGGCCCTCGACGCTGCCCTTCGGCTCCCACCACATCGCGACGCCCAGCCCCGTCTCAAAGCCGTCGCCCTTATCATCGCGGCGGGGAGCGGTGATTGATTCGGGCTGAACCGTATTGCCGCTCCAGGAGACCCACTCGGCGTAATCCGGGTAAACGCTGGCCAGCGTGGTCTTGCCGCGCAGGCTGCCGCTGCTGAGCAGGTTCACCAGCCCGGCGGTGAACTCGTCGGACCTTAGCCAGATGCTATTGCGGCTAAACTCGACGTAGCCGCGTTGATCCACCATGTTGTCCTCGTCGCGCTCGTCCCGCTGGAATTGCATCACCTTCCCGCCGAACGGGAGCATCATTACTCCCAGCAGCAGGGTGCCGACGCAGATTTGGCCGATGACGATTCCGGCCACGGCCCCGCCGCCCCAGTCCAGGTACATCGGTATGCGCACGTTCCCGCGGATGCCTCTGTCCGCTGCCAGACGCAGCGCAACCAGCGTGATGATGAACAGCACGATCAGGCAGACGGGCTCGGAGTACGAGGGGTGCAGTCCGGTCTGTTTGGTGATGAGATCGTTTAGCGCTTCGGAATAGCCCAGGGCCACCACCGCGGCGATAATGGCGCAGAACGCGTTGATCAGCCCGCCGAACAGGCCGAAGATCGAGTTCATGAAGGCGATGCCCACAACGAGCAGCAGGGCGCAGATATTCAGAGCCATGATCTACCTCGCAGGTTTTGGGGCCGGTTTGCCGGCCGGGCGTCGTCTGCCTTTGGACGCCGCCTTGGCACCGGCCGACGGAGCCCGGGTGACGCGGACCACCTCCGGGATACTGGTGATCCCCTCGAATACCTTTTGCAGAGCTTGTTGTTGCAGCCCCAGACCGCCGGTCTTGGCGGCATAGGCCTGAATGTCGCGCAGGGACCCTCCGCCCTGGATCACCTTTCGCAGGCCGTCGTCCACCTGCAGGATGTTGAACACGCCCGTACGGCCCACGTACCCGCTGCCCTGACAAACCTGGCAGAGAATGGGGTTGCCGTGCTTGTCGTACTGTGGCTCCGGCGGACGGTAGAGCACCTTGTCCGCCGGCATGTTGATCTTCCGCAGCGTCTGCGCGTCGGGCTTGTAGGGCTGTTTGCACTCCGTGCACAGGACGCGCACCAGGCGCTGGTTCAGCACGGCCAGCAGGCTCTTGGCGACCAGGGCCCGGTCGCCCACCAACGCCAGCCATTTGTTCAGGGCCTCGAGCACGTCCCTGGCTACCAGGCCGACGTACACCTTCTGCTTCTTGGCCGCGCCCCCGGCCGCCACCACGGCGGACTCCCGATCGCGCAGCTCCGGCAGAACGATGACGTTCGGATCCGACCGGACGAGTTTTTGCAGCTCGCCGAAGAACGTCTTGTCGTCGCTCTGCTCATACACGCGCTGCGTGACGTTGTCGATCTCCAGTTCCTTCTTGTGCTCCAGTGTCTGGATGTTTTGCAGGAACGCGTCGTGACTGCGCGTGAAGCTGTAGATCGTCGTCGTCAGTCCGCACACCCGCGGCGCCGAGAGCAACACCAGCCCCCGCGGAGCCTCCATAATCTTGTGCATCGTGGCGAGTTGCTTGTTCGTGAACCCGAGGTCGGTAACCTTGTAGTGCGTGTGTTCGCCCAGCACCCGCAGGACCAGCTTCTCGCCCGCCGTGGACCCGCCGGTCTGTACGACAACGGGCAAACG
>JAUWXH010000464.1 GCA_030616465.1 Planctomycetota bacterium
CGGCCGACGGGAGGGGCTGCCCCCCAGCGTGCTGCGAGAACTGGACGAATCGGTCCGTGTCTCGGTTGACAATACCGGCATGTATCTCTGCCTGGCCCTGAACTACGGGGCCCGCGCCGAGATGGTCGATGCGGTCCGCCGGTTGGCCCGGCGTGTGCAGGATGGCGAGCTCGCCGCCGCCGACGTCGATGAAAGCGCGATCTCGGGCGCCCTGGACACCGCCGGCCTGCCCAATCCCGACCTGGTCGTCCGCACCGCCGGCGAAATGCGCCTCAGCAACTTCCTGCTGTGGCAGATCAGCTACGCCGAACTGTATGTGACGCCCGTCTTATGGCCCGAGTTCCGCGCCGAGCACCTATACGACGCGATTCGCACTTACGCCCGCCGCGAGAGACGCTACGGCGACGTCGAGCCGCCGGGGGCGTCGAGCTCACCGTCCGCGGCGTCGTGAGACCGTTCGCTCCGGAAGACGCGATCCCCGTGTTACGTCAACGCCTGATCTCCGGTAGCCTGCTGACCGTAACACTTATCGGGCTTCTGCTCATCGACGCTTATCTGGCGACGCTCGAGTCGCCCGGGTGGCGCTTGCCCCTGCCGTTCGGGCGCCAGCTCGATCTGGGGACGTGGCTGCTCAACGGTGCGTTGTCCACGCTGGTCGTGTTGGTCTTCGCCATCCTGACCGCACGCGAGCTGGTACGTTTCTTCCGCGCGGCCGGCTACCGAGCATCGGGGCTTGCGGCCCAGTTCTTCGCCGCCGGCTTCGTGCTCGGCCCCTACCTCGCCTTCAACCTCGAGCGCGACCTCGGCTACTACGACGAATCCTGGGGGATGACCTGGCTGGCGGTCGCGGTGTGCGCGGCGTTCCTGATGCAGGCCGTGCGCCGCGGCACCCAACACGCCATGGTAAACCTCGCCACCACCATCTTCATCATCATCTATGCCGGCGTGTTGGCGGGTTACCTGGCCCGGCTGCGGATGGAGATCGGCGGGTCGGCCGGGGCGGTCCTGCTGCTGTTTTCCATGTTGGTGGTCAAAATGACCGACGTCGGGGCGTTCTTCGCCGGCAGCCTCTTCGGCCGACACAAGCTGCTCGTGTGGCTTAGCCCTAAGAAAACCTGGGAAGGTCTGTTCGGCGGCGTGCTGCTGGCGGTCGCCTGCGCGCTGGCCGTCGGCAGCTACCTGCACTTTGCCGGCTTCGCCCCGCTCCGCCACGGCACCCTGGCCTATCCCTGGGGACTGCTGATCTTCGGCTTGCTCATGGCGGCCTTCTCGGTCGCCGGCGACCTGTGCGCCTCACTGCTCAAGCGCGACGCCGCCGTGAAAGACTCCGGCGGCGCCGTCCCCGGCATGGGCGGCGTGCTCGACCTGTTGGATTCGCCGCTGCTGGCCGCACCGGCCGCCTGGTTTTTCTGGACCCGCTTGGCACCGTTGGCGTCCGGGGTAGGGGGGTCGTGACCCGGCGAACCGCGGGTAATCGAGGTGCGTCATCGGCGTGGCGTGCGACGCAGCCGCCAAGCTGACCGATGCAGCGGCCGCCCGACCGAACCGGGCGTGATCAGGAGCGTACCGACTGATCCTGGTGAGCTGAATGGGCCACACGCTTGTCCAGAACCTGCTTGCGGACGCCTGCGCCGACCCCGGCGTAGCGCTGCGCAAGGATCTCGAGCGCCAATACGAGGCCTGCGGCCTGCTGCGCCCCTTCCACCGGACCTGTTACGACCCGGGCGAGCGCCTGGAGTTGTCGGTCACCGGCGTCGTTCCCGCCAACGCCGGCCGGATCGTGCTCGAGGTCGAGCGTTTCGTTGGCGGCGGCTTCGCCGGGCAGGTCTATCGCGTGAAGCTGCTGCACATTGACGCCGGCAACGGCCCGATCGCCGGCCTGTCCGTCGGCCGGGCTTACGCGATCAAGATCCTCAGGCCGCCCTCGGGCTTCGCCCGCCGCTTTCGCGACTTCCTGTACTTCCTGGCTTACCAAGGCGCGTTCGGTGCCCAGGTGAACCCCGCCGCCGTGCGCGTTGGTGTGCTGTGGCAGAAGCTGATTCGCCGGGCGGCCGCCCACCGGCTCGGGACCGACACGGCCGTCTGCGATACCTACGCCACGTTCTACGACGAGAACCTGCATAGCTTCGGCGAGCTCAACGAGTGGGTCAGCGGGCGGATCTGGAGGTTCGAGGTTGACGATCGGCTGTTTGAGCGCTGGGAGCACGCCGGCCCGCCGCCCGCCGACCACAATTGCCCCGAATACGTCCACAAGAAGATCTTCATGCGGGAGCTGGTCGGGCTGCTGCACGAGATGGGCGCGCCCGAGCTCGCCCGGCAGTACGAATGGTGGACCTGCAAGAGCCAGCCGAATGCCCTCAAGCGCCTGAACGCCGAGGACTCGCCCCGCGCGGGCCTTACACCGATCGACTTCCGGGCCGGGTTGGCACTGTTACCCTTTCTGCCAATGAGTCCGGTCGACTTCGGCCTCATCGCGCGTGGGCTGGCCGGCGGCCGGCTGGTGCAGTTCGACCGCAGCGACCCGCGCACGTTCGGACGGTTCGTCGGCACGCACCACGACGACTTCACCGACCTGCAACCGGCGATCGACGAGTTGCGAC
>JAUWXH010000345.1 GCA_030616465.1 Planctomycetota bacterium
GAATGAGTTCGAGTTGTTGACGGGCGGCCTGCTCGAGCGGGACTGGCGAGGTCTGCGTCACGATAGCTCCTGAGTAGGGCAGGTCTCCTATTGCATCACGTACACGAGCAGGTTCGTCCCGATCTTCAGGGCGTCTTCGGCGGTGTAGCAGCGGGCGTAGGCGCTGAACTGGTGCGCCCAACCGTCACACAGACCGAAGCGGCTGTACAGTATCACCGGTCGCTCGCCGAGCATGACCGCTTCGAGGCCGGGCTTGACCGGCTCGGCTTCGTGATGCAACCGCACCTTGTCGATCGTGTGGAAGCACTTGTAGACCAGGTGGTCGGCCGGCAACGGCTGCAACGGGTGGTTCGGGAACAGCTCCTTACAAAGCCGGCGGAACGCCAGGTCAAACTCCTGCCGGCCCGCGGCGGCGTCGGCGATCAGCACGCCCCCATTCGTCAGGAAGCGATGCAGCAAAGCCCGCTCTTCGCGACTCAAATCCGGATCCCACGACCCGGTCATGTACAGCAGCGGGTGCTCGAACAGCGTCGGGTCTTTCAGTTGCAGCGTCTTACGCTCAAACCGCACCGCAATCGACGTGTTCGACGCCAGCTCCTTCAGCAGCAGTGGCACGGCCGACGGGTTCGGGTTCCAGTTTCCGTCGTGGATCAGTTGCGCAAAGACGAGCTGCTGCCGCGGCCGCACGCTCGGCCCCGCCACTTCCCGCGTCTTCGAGAGATACTTGGCGTAGCGGTTCTCCGCCGTCACGTACGTGATCAGGTTCAGCCCCAGGCGCGTGGCGTCCTCGGGGTGTACACGTTTGGCATCGGGCTTGTTCCACTGGTTCCAGCCGCAGGCGAGGTCCTCGAGGCTGACGATGGCCGCCGCCCGCGTGCCCAGCGTCACCGCCTGCAACCGCGGTGGGCCGCTCTGCTCGGCCCCCTCGTCCAACGGGTTATCCGACGGAACCGGATAGCGGATTTGCTCCAGGTCGTAATAGGCGTGGTAAACCGGATGGTCCGCCGGCAAGGGGCGGAGCGGGTATTTCGGGAACAGCTTGGCCAGCTCGTCGCGGGCCGAGGCGAACGCCTCCTCCCGCCCGCAGCAGTTGATGATCAACGTGCCGCCGTTGAGTGTGTAGCTGCGTAGCGTGTCGCGCTGCTCGTCGCTGAGGTTCAGCGGGTAGTAGACGCAGAGGTACAGGATCGGCGTGCGGTGATCGACGCCGGCAGTATGCTTGCGCACCAGCTCGCGAATGTCGAGCTGCTCCCAGCCATACCAGACGTTGAGGTGCTTCTTCGCGCTGGCCAGCAGTTGATCGACCGCCCCCGGCGAGCCTTTCCAACCGACGAAGCTGATGTTTTCTAGGTTGGCCAGCAGCTTCGGCGGTGCCGGCGGGCGCTTCTTCTCCGTGCGCCGCTGCGGCACGACCGGCAACGGCAACGGCGGGAAACCCTCGGCCGCCTTCGTGCGGTGCGGCTTCTCCCGCGGCGGCGTGCCCCACATCGTCAGCCGCTTCTCCTGCCCCAAGACCGGCACCACGATCGACACGGCCAGCAGCAGTGCCAGCGCTTGACGACCGGTTCGATTCACTCTGCGCATGCCAGACCTCCCGGCGGCCCCCTCTATGCCAAACGGTGCCCCACGTCCCGTGATTGCACCGTCCGGCGGCGCAGGCTGCGCGCGTCATTGTACCACAATTCACCCGTCGCCCGCGGACGGGCAGGCGCGTGGCGACGCTCAGGCGCACCGCCGGCCCCTCTATCTTATCGGGCCTTCACGAAATCCTCAGCAACGGCCGGGTGGCACGGTCTCGCGACGCGAGGCCGTGGCGGTTCCACCGGGCAGACCCACGGCCTGACTCCATCAGACCGTGCCACCCACCCTGGCGCTGCCAAAGGTCGGCCGGGACGCCCGCCGCTACACCGAGACTGCGATACCGGCGCCGCTGACCACCTCGCCGATGATCCACAGCGGCTCGTTGGCCTGCGCGAACGCGGCTTTCAACTCGTCCACCCGATCCGGCGGAATCGCGGCCAGCAATCCGCCGGAGGTCTCCGGCGTGTACAACAGGTGTTGAGTCTCCTCGGTAACGCCTGGCCCAAAGTGCACACGGTCGCGGAAACCGTCTTGGTTGCGCGCCGTTCCGGCCGGGAACAGCCACATGTCCGCGTATTCCTCGGCGCCGGGCACGAACGGAATCTGGCCGGCGTGAATGCGTAGTTGCACGCCGCTCTGCTCGGCCATCTCGCAGGCGTGACCGAGCAGCGCGAAGCCGGTCACGTCGGTGCACGCGTGCGTGGTGCCCTGTTGCAGCAACTCCACCGCGGCACGGTTAAGCTTGAGCATGGACGCGGTTGCCGCCTCGATGTGTCCGGGCTTGGTCTGATCCGCCTTGAACGCGGTCGTCACGATGCCGACGCCCAGCGGTTTGGTCAGCACGAGCGTGTCACCCGGTTGGGCGCCGGCCTTGGTGAGCACGCGGTCGGGGTGCACGAACCCCAGCGCGACCAGGCCGTACTTGGGTTCTTTGTCATCGACGGAGTGGCCGCCCACGAGCACGCCGCCCGCCTCGGCAACCTTGTCGGCCCCCCCGCGCAAGATCTCGGCGATGATCTCCGGCGGCAGACACTCGGACAGGCACGAGATGTTCAGCGCCAGGGCGAACTGCCCGCCCATGGCGTAGATGTCGCTGAGGGCGTTGGTGGCCGCGATGGCTCCGTACTGATAGGGGTCGTCCACAATCGGCGTGAAGAAGTCAAGCGTGGCAATGAGGGCCAGTTCGTCGCTGAGTCTGTACACGGCGGCGTCATCCCACACCGTCCCCAAGCCGACCAAGACTTGCGGAAAACGCTCGGCCGGGAACATGTCTCCCAGACGACGCAGAACCTGCGCCAGCGCCTCGGGCGCCGTCTTGGCGGCTCAGCCCGCCGCCGTCGTCATCTGCGTCAGTCGAATGGGCTGTGCGTCAGCCATCGTCGATCCTTATGCGTCCATTCGTTCGATCCAATCAAACACCTTCCACACTTTGCCCGGCACTTCTAGGCTCGCCGCCGAGCTTTGTCGGCGATTATTTCTCGCCACTTTCCGACCGGCAGTGCTCCTCCAACCAGCGGATTCCGCGACGGAGGTTGCCGTACACGTCGCCGCGCCAGCCGTGCCCGCCCTTATACGTGGCGAGCTCGACGGCAGCCTGGTTCTTGCGCAGGGCGTCGCGGGCCTGCTCAGCCATCCGCAGCGGAATGAAGTCCTGTGGCGAGTGCAGGATGTAATAGGCGTGGCGGGCAGCGTTCTTCAGCGGCGGAAGCTGCTTCGGCTTGAAAACGGACATCGCGATGAACGAGCCGGTGACGCGGGTACTCGGGTCGAGCGAGACGGCGTACGCGGCCGGCCCGCTGGACGACCACGTCAGAGTGAAAATGTAACGCGCATCCAGCTTATGCTTCTGCTCGACATCACGAATGACGGCGTCCACAAACTCCTCGGTCGAGAACTTCATCCCCGGGCACGAGGCGGCTTTCGTCGGCCA
>JAUWXH010000050.1 GCA_030616465.1 Planctomycetota bacterium
GAGCACGCCCCACACCACCCAGCCGAGTCCTCCCCCGAGTAGGGACACGCCGACACCCAGGCAGGCCCGCGGGGCGCCCGCTCGGGGCGCCCAGCGGGCGCTTGCGCGGGCTGCCGAACTCTTGTGCCGACCGAGCACGCCCGCGCACCGCTCGGATCAAGGAACGCTTCCTGACGGGCGCGGTTCTGTACGACTGTGCGCTCGAATCGCTTGGAATGCGCCTAACGGAAGTTCACGGCGGCGACTCTGTCAACGATCGGCCGCAAAACCTCGAGCAGCCGGTTGATGTCGGCGTCGCTGTTGAACCGGCCGAGTGAGAAGCGGACTTGCCCCTGGGCGACCTGCGGGTCAACGTTCATCGCGTCGAGCACATGCGACGGGTCGAGCGAGCCGCTGCTGCACGCCGAACCGGTCGAGACGCAGATCCCTGCCTCACTCAACAAGATCAACACGGCCTCCGCCGCCACCCCGGGAAAGCAAACGCAACTGGTGTTCGGCAGACGCTCGGCTGCGGCACCAAGCACGACAGCGTCCTTGAATCGGCGGGTCAGCTCGGCCTCGAGCCGCTCGCGTAGCGTGGCGATACGCTCGCTCTCGGCCGCCCCCTCCTGCGACAGGATCTCACACGCCTTGCCGAAGCCCACGATTCCGGGCGCGTTGAGCGTTCCGCCGCGCCGCTTCCGCTCCTGCGGGCCGCCGATGAGCATGGGACGGAACGGAGTTCCGCGCCGGATGTAGAGCGCGCCGACGCCCATCGGCCCGTACATCTTGTGGCTGCTGAGTGACAGCAGATCCACGCCGAGCTCATCGACGTTGATGGGCGTTTTCCCAGCCGCGTTGACGGCGTCGGTGTGCACCAAAACGCCGCGCTCTTTGGCGATACGGCTCACCTCGTTCAGCGGGAAGATCACGCCGGTCTCGTTGTTGGCCAGCATGGCTGAGATCAGGGCGGTATCTTCGCGGATGGTGTTTGCCAGCGCGTTGAGGTCGAGCCGCCCGTGGCCGTCCACGCCGACCTGCGACACCTCGACGCCTTCGTGCTCGAGCTGCTCGGCCGTTTCGAGAATGGCGTGGTGCTCGACGGCGGTGATGACGATGTGTCGCTTGCTCGGGCGGGCCGCCAGCACGCCCCGCAGGGCGGCGTTGTCCGCTTCGGTCCCGCCGCTGGTGAACACGATCTCGCTGTCGCGCGCCCCTATCAGCTCAGCCACGCACCGACGGGCCTCCTCGATCTCGACCGCCACCTGCGCCCCAAAGTGGTGCGCGCTGGAGGGGTTGCCGTAGCGCTCCGAGAACAGCGGCAGCATGGCCGCGATGACACGCTGGTCAACGCGCGTCGTGGCGTTGTTGTCCAGATAGACGACCGTTTCGCTCATTCGCTCAGTGTGCTCGGATCGCGGTCCCGGTTTCCGGCGAGTTCTTCCTTCAGCCGCAGAGTTTGCCCGTCCCGGCGTGTGCCGCCCGAACCCCACGGCTTGAATGTCGGGAATCCCACTGGCATTTAAGCGTTATTCTAGCAGGGCCCGGCCGTACGACAATGCGCGAACCGGAGGTGCTGCCACTCTGTGTGTAACGCGGGGCTGGACCCGCCGGAAGGTGCCAAGCGCGTTAACGCCGGCGCAGCGCACCCAGCCCGATCAAGGCGACCGTGAGCAGCGTGCCGGGCTCGGGCAGCAGCTTCTGCTCGACCAGCAGCACGCTGGCCAAGTCGAAGTCAGCCGTGTCTAACGCGCTGAGGAAGAACGTTTTTTTGACTTTGACATGAGTGGAGGTGCGCTCGAACAGCAGGTCAGCCGTATACGGCAGGTCCGAGTTCTTGTCGAGCAGCGCGTTGTGCGTTGCGATAATGCCGGGAGTAACGTGGTCCTCGACGACTTCGTTGAAGAAGATGATTCCCGAGCCACTGAGCGCACCCAGGATACTCAGCGTGTCCCGGTCCAGCGGAAGGTCGCTCTGGGCTTCGAAGGTGATGATAATGTTCCCGAAGCGTCGCGGCGGGTCTGGTGGGTCTCCCACGACCGCATCGGGAAACGAGAAGTCAATATCCGAGAATCCCGTCGAGTAGCTCGCCCCGTCAACGAGCGTCCCCTCAATCATCACGTTGGAGAAAATGACCTCGGCCTGGCCGCCACACGCCAACACCAACGCCATCACGGCACAAGAAATGTACCTAGTCAGCCGCATGGGTTCTCTCTCTCTCCGTTGGGGCCCAGTTGCCCCGCGCCGGAATGCGCCCCTGGGCACACCCTGCCCTCCGACCCCTGGTCGGGTTGGTCTCTTGCCTGGAACGGCCTACAGACCACCGAAAAGACGCTTGGAGCCCTCGACCACGGTGCGCTACACGCCACACCCACTATCGGTCCACTGACCGGCTACATCTTTCTATGCACCCAGCTTTGTGGAAGTCAAAAAACGGTCCGAGAATCCGTCGCGTTTCGGCCGGGAATCCATGGTCCGGGGTCGCGGGTGGGAGCACGATCTTACGAGCACTGGGGCGACCGGCAACTCTGCCAGGATCAGCGCGGCATCCCCCATGCCGCGCGCGAAAACCGGCGCGACGATCGCTCATCGTCTGTTGAAGGGGATAATCCCGCGAAGCGCGGGCTACCTGCGACGGCCCAGCAGCAAGGTCGGCAGCATCAGCACCAGCCCGGAGGTGGGCTCGGGAACCTCGTGATGCACCTGCTCGATCAGGTTGACGTTGGCCAGGTCGAATTCCCCCGTATCGAAGGCCTCCAGCGTCAGCGCTTTCTCCACGCGGACATGGGTACTGGTCCGATCGAAGCCCAAGGCGACCACGTGCGGCAACTGCGAGTTCTCATCGAGCACAACGCTGTACGACGCGATCACGCCCGGGTTGATTAGATCTTCGACCGTCTCGGTCAGCGAGATCGTCCCTGAGCCGGCGAGCGCTCCCAGCAGCTCCAGGGTCAACTGGTCCTGCGTCAGCGGATCGAAGCTTTCGGCCTCGTAGCTGATGACCAGGTCTCCCTCGCGCCGAGGATCGGTCGGGTCCCCCACGATCGCATCCGGAAGGATGAAATCGATGTCGTTGGCCCCGGTCTCATAGGACGCTCCGGTGGCGAGCGATCCGCTGATGCTGACGTTGGAGAAGATGATATCGCCGTGCGCGCCGCTTACCGCGCCGGCGAAAGCCGTGAGCAATAATGCACAAAGCGGGAGCCGCATACTCCTAATCCTCCTGCTCGGCCAGGGAAAAACATTACTGAAGTCAATCCGAAGGGGCCCGATCCTTCGGCGACCGTACAATGCTACCGCGAGCGCCGACAGATTGCAATCCAAACTGAGCAGGTCCGTGCAAGTTTCCGCGGGGCGGCTGGGAAAAACCGCTCGTCGAGGCGGCCACGCTATTGGGCGCTGGTGGGGAAAGGAGCGGTGTTTGATCGAAGTGGCGTGTCCGGGTGGGCGTGGGCGTCCGCGCGTCCGATAACCCAAGCAAGCCCCCCATCGTGCAACCAGCCCCGCGTACAATCCCCTCGGAGCCTGTGCCGGGCACCCGGCCATCAACCGACAATGTGAGCAGCGACCAGGTGCGAACACCATGGCCAGCCGAAACCGCAAGACCGACGAACGCCCCACTGACGCCGAGCTCCGCGCCCGACTCGACTTCAACGACGCCCAACTCCTGGCCGAATGTGCCGTCCACACGTATCGGGCTCGGGGCCCCGGGGGACAGCACCGCAACAAGACCTCCTCCGCCGTCCGCCTCCACCACACGCCCAGCCAACTCATCGTCACCGCAACCGAGAGCCGCTCGCAGCACCAGAACAAGGCCCGCGCATTGGGCCGCTTGCGCGAGGCGATCGCGCTTTCGGCCCGTGAGCCGCTGCCGGCGGAGATCAACTGGCCGCAGAACGTCCAGATCGTCAACAAGCAGCTCCACGTGAACCGCAAGAACCCCGGCATCCACCATGTGCTTGCGCTGGTGCTCGACGGGTTGGCCGCCAACGGCGGAAAACTGCGCGACGCGGCCGCGTGCCTCGGCCTCACCTCCTCGAGCTTGTCCCGCTTCCTGGGCGAGCATCCCAAGGCCTGGGCCGAGGCTAACCGCATTCGGCGTCAGGCCGGCCTGCCGCCCCTGCGATCGTAGCGCACTTCGGCCCACGTGGTTGCGTTGACGCGTTTCTGCCCTGCCGATACCGTGCCCCGGTCATGCGTCGGCACGCCCACTGGTCTGCTCTCGGCACCTTCCCGTCTTCTGGTCGCCGCCGACTCGCGTGGGCCGCCGTGGCACTGCTCGCCGTGGCTGCGGTCGCCGCGCTTGAGACCGCTTCGGGACAAGAGGCGACCACGGCTGAGACCGCCGCCACGCAGCCAACCACCACGACCACACCGACGACAGCGCCGGCGCTGGAACCACCAGAGAAGAAGTACGGTCTCTGGGTGCTTGTTCCGCCGATCACGGCGATCCTCCTGGCCATCCTCCTCCGCCAGGTGATTCCCGCCCTGAGCGTTGCCGTATTGGTCGCCGCGTTCATGATGATGGCTGTCAAGACTCCGGAGCGCCTGAACGTCGTCGAGTACACGATCGGGGCGGTCCGTCTCGCGGTCGAGGGTTACCTGATCGGCGCGCTGATCGACTCGGACCACGCGATGGTGATCCTGTTCACGCTGATCATCGGCGGCATGGTCGGGATCATTGAAGCGAACGGGGGCACACGCGCAGTCGTGCAGAAGATGGCCCGTTGGGCATGCAACGCACGACGGGGGCAGCTCACCACCTGGTTCGCCGGGCTGCTGGTCTTCTTCGACGACTATGCCAACTGCATGATCATCGGCCCCACCATGCGGCCCGTGTTCGACAAGCTGCGCATCAGCCGCGCCAAGCTGGCGTACATCGTAGACTCCACGGCGGCCCCGGTGGCCTCGATCATGATCGGGACCTGGCTTGCGACAGAGATCAGCATGATTGACGAAGGTCTCAAGTCGGTCCGCGAGGCGGGCGCCCCCGCGTTCCTGACCGGAGTTTCAGCATTCGAAGCGTTCTGGTACAGCATCCCGTATCGCTTCTATGCGATCCTGGCGTTGGTCATGGTCGTGCTCGTTGCGCTGCTGCAGCGCGACTTCGGACCGATGCGCTCGGCCGAGCGACGCGCCCTGGAGGCCGCGGGCACCAACGCAGCGGAGATGCCAACACTGAAGGCGCCCCGCGGTCGCTGGTGGTTCGCAGCCGTGCCCGTGGCCGTCATGGTGGTCGCGGCGATTGCGCTCCTGTTGGCGACCGGGTGGCACGAGGGGCTGAGCGCGTACGCAGCCGCCGTCGAGGAAGGCCTCATCATCGAAACGTCGGTTTGGTCGGTGACGCTGGCCAAGACCATACAGATCCTCGGAGAAGCGAACGCCTATACGTCGATCCTCTATGCCGCGATCCTGGCATTCGTCGTCGCGCTGACCATTACACTCGCGACGCGCGCACTGAAGGTCAAGGATGTGATGGAAGGCGCACTGAACGGGATGACGCGCATCTTCCCCGCGCTGGTCGTGCTCGTGCTCGCGTGGGCATTATCATACGCCAGCGGCAAAGACGAGCTCCGCCTGGGTTTCGTGGCCCAGAAGTACCTGGCCGGAGTGCTGGCACCGCAATGGTTGCCCTTCTTCGTTTTCCTGGCTGCAGCGGTCGTATCCTTTGCGACCGGGACTTCCTGGGGAACCATGACGATTCTCTGTCCCCTGGCAGTTACGCTCGGCGCCGGACTGGCGGCTACCGTGCCCGAGCCACAGCAGCTCGACCTGTTCTACGCCACCGTTGGGTCCGTCCTCGTCGGCGCGGTCTTCGGCGACCACTGCTCGCCGATCAGCGATACGACGGTCCTGTCATCCCTGGCGAGCGAGTGCTCGCTCGAAGACCACGTTTGGACGCAGATGCCGTACGCCCTGACGGTCGCGGGCGTGTCGATCCTCTGCGGCGACATCCTGTGCCGGCAATTCGACCAACCGGCCTGGGTCGGCCTGCTGGTCGGGACGGGTGCGCTGGTGCTCATCGTCTTGATCGTCGGCCGCAAGCCAACCCGAGCGGCCGAGCCGGCGCCCAACACGACAAATTGAGGAGCCGCAGGCCTCAGCCTGCGCGGCTCCGCGCGGGCTAAAGCCCGCGGCTCTTCTATTCGGAAGCGCACGAGGATTCATGCGGTCAATATCAGCGCAGCTCAACGTCCAGCGCGGCGGCGACGGACTTCATCTTTGCGTGTAGTTCGACGAACTCGTCGAAATCGAGCGCTTGCGCGCCGTCTGACAGCGCCTGGCTCGGGTTCCGGTGCAGCTCGATCAGCAACCCATCGGCGCCTGCCGCCAAGGCCGCCAGCGCCATTGACGGCACGTACCGGGCGTCGCCCGTGGCGTGGCTCGGGTCTACTACCACTGGCAAGTGCGTCAGGTGCTTGAGCACCGGCACAATCGCCAGGTCCAGCACGTACCGCGTATAGTCGCCGAACGACCGCACGCCGCGCTCGCACAGAATGACCTGCTGGTTACCGTCGCTCATCAGGTACTCGGCCGCCATGAGCCATTCTTCCACCGTGGCGGCTATCCCACGCTTCAGCAATACCGGCTTGCGGGTTTGCGCGATACGCCGCAACAGCGGGTAGTTCTGCATACTGCGCGACCCGACCTGGATGATGTCGGCGACCTCCTCGACGCGGGCGACGTTTTCGACGTCCAGCGCTTCGGTGACGATTCCGATGCCCGTTTCCTCACGAGCCTTGGCGAGGCACGCGAGACCTTCCGAGCCCAGCCCCTGAAAGCTGTAGGGGCTGGTGCGTGGCTTGTACGCCCCGCCGCGCAGCAGTCTCACGCCGCGCTCCGTCAGAAACCGGGCGGTTTCGAGGATCGTTCGCGCGCTCTCGACGGCGCAGGGGCCGGCGATCAGCGTGAACCCGCCGCCGATGTGCGTGGACGCGACCGGGAAGGAGCTGCGCCCGGGTCGTGCCGCGCGGGCGACCCGCTTGTAAGGGCCGGTCACGCGGACGACCTGCTCGACACCCGGCAGGCGCAAGAGCCGACTGCGGTCGATCGGCCCTTTGTTGCCGGTCACCCCGATCGCCGTGCACGTCTGCCCGGGGATAACCTGCGGCACAAAGCCCAGTTCGCAAATCCGTTGAGCGACGCCTTCGATCTGCGCCGCGGTCGCCTGCGCATTCATGACGACGAGCATAGCCCGCTCCTGGAGCCCGATCGGCGACGCCACGCCGCGCCCGGAACGTACTCCATCCTCACGCGCTATCCGTCGGGCTGCAAGGCTTAGGGCGTGATCTGCTAGGGGAACGGTCCTACATCTATCGGGTCCACCGGGCCGTCGTCACGACTCTGCGAGGGCTCATCGTCCGGCAGTTCGGACCACATGCCGAAGAGGATGAACGCTCTACCGAGGATCACGCCGTCGCCCGGAGCACCAATGCCGACATCCGACGAAGCGTCACCGTCCAGCGAGGCCCCGCCGGACACCGAGGCCCCCAATAAGCTTCCCGGCTGCTCGCCGACCAATTGAAGCCCGGCGAAGTCGCAAGTCCCGATCGTCGTGAGCGAAACGCGGCCCGGAAGCGCCTGGCCGCCGTAGATCAGGAACGCGGCCCCGCGCTGCGACTCGGTCCCCGGCGCGCCAACCAGAACGTCATCAGCCCCGTCGTAGTCGAAGTCGCCGGCGGTGGACAAGCTCCAGCCTGACAGGTCGCCCCAGGCAACGCCGTCAAAGACGACCCCGGGGATGCTGCTGCCCACGTCGCCGAGGTACTTCTCACCCTCCTCCTCGGGCAACGCCTCGATGCTATAGATCAGGTAGACGCGACCGCGGCCGAGGTCGTAACCCGGTGCTCCGATCAGCAGATCGGTATTGCCGTCGCCATCGAAGTCACCGCTTGCCAGCGCTGCGCCCGCCAAGTCACCTTCGTTCTCCCCGACGAACACGTGGCCGCGCACCCCCTCGGCGGCGCCGACCTCGTCCAGGTAGAAGTTCCCGCTGCCATCGCAGTCGTCCGACAGCAGCACGGGGCCGCGAACCACGTAAACGACACCCGTGGCGAAGTCCCCGCCCGCTGAAGCGCTCGGAGCACCGATGACGAACCCATCGGCCTGGTCGCCGAAGCCGGGCACGCCGCGTACGGCATATCCGGCCATCCCGTCGGCTGATACGCCAATCGCGAATGCTCCGCGCAGCTTGCAGCCGATGTCATAGAATGAATTGAATACTGGCAATTGGCCGCCGGCGATGAGCGCGACGACCCCGGCGCCGACTTGCGGATGCAGACCGTCGGACCAGTCGTATTGGGCTGCGGCGACCGCGTAGTCGGCCACGCCATCGCCATCGACGTCGCCTAGCGCTGCCACGTCGAGCCCGAACTCGCCGGCTTGGTCGTCAGCGCCGGTGATCGTGCCGCCCTGCGGGTACTTCAGTTGGTCGAGGAAGAGCTCGTCGATGTCGTCAACTTCGGTACCATTCAGCACGTAGGCCCGACCGATGGGATCCCAGGGCGGTTCCCAACTGAAGTGCGGCGCGCCGATAAGGATGTCTCCCTCAGGATCATCATCGATCGGCGGGAGGAACGCGACGCGCATCCCCGCACCGGTCTCGGTGGCCTCGCCGACGATCCGCAGCGTGAGGTCACTGGTATTCAACTCGGGGGGCCAAGCCCCGCTTTCGTGGTAGTAAACTTCTCCCACAACGTCTTGCTGCTCGCCCGACTCCCACGCGAGCGGGTCAGACACCAGCAGGTCGGCCTGCCCGTCGCC
>JAUWXH010000547.1 GCA_030616465.1 Planctomycetota bacterium
CGAAAGAAATGAAGAACTCGACCACGTCGGGCTTTTCGGTCGGATGTGTGATGACGCAGCCCTCGCGCAGGTTGTCGCGGGGCCCCTCCTTTTCACCGGTGTCCAGGGCCGCCAGGTTCTTGTCGAACGTCTCGTAGCCTACGTACAGGTAATGATCATCCCAGGTGTAACGCACACGCATTTGCGGCTCCGCGCTGCGCCGGCCCACCTGCCCCCAGATGTAGTCGGCCTCGACCACTTGGACCTGCTTCCAAGCCGGTTCGTCCAGAACTCCGTCGACGGCGATCGGGGTCGGGGCTTTGTGAATGGGCGCCGGCTCGGCCGCCTCAGCCCCCGCCGCGAAGGCCCGAGTGGGCGCGTGAGCCGCCATCGCCAGCGCCAGGATCAGTCCGCCCAGACAGGCCGCAGCCGGCGACGCACTGGTGACTCTTGGTTTGCGTGAAATGTGCATCGATTGCATTTAGATCTCCTATCGATCCTTGGCGCTCAGTTGTTGCCGCGATTCAACACCGTCCCTGCTTGTTTGCTGCCGCGCGGCGAGGTCTTTGCTGACCCAGCAGCAGCCGCAGATACAGTCCTGGTCGCGTCCGCAGGTGCCGGCGAGGTCGCGGTGGTTCGGCGGGGTAACCGAGCCCTCGACCAGCTCGAGCATCTCTTGCCAGCCGGGGTCGCTCTTGCCGGAGAACGCCCCCTCGGCGATCTGCCCCCAGCCGCCGGCCGCCACCGGCAGCGGCGCCATCAGCACGCGGCTTTCGGCAGGATTGGCCACGTTCACCAGCGCGGCATACGGCTGCCAGGCCAGTTCCGCCCCGAACCGCTCGGCAATCGCCTCGCGCAGCCGCTTCTCGCCCTCGGGCGAGGGCGGCTGCGACTCGATGCGATTGTGCGAGTAGTCGCCGTAGCACTGGGCGTTCACGTCCAGCCAATCCACGATCCGCTGGAAGCTTTCGCGGTCCAGCTCGACTTGCTTCTTGCCGTCCTTGTCCGGGTGGCCGTCCAGGAGCATCTTGGCCAAGGTCCCGCCATGGGCGAAAAAGTCCTTGGGTCGGCTGGGATCGTTCCCCTCCTCCGCTCTGTTGACGCGGCCGGAGGCGAAAAGCGATCTGTAGCTGGGTTCCCGGCCCGGCTGCCCGCTCATCGGGCCTAGCAGGTTGACGTCCTTCTCGACCTTGTCCTTCTCGCCCTTGTCCAGGCCGTGGCAGGAGATGCAGTAGCGGTCGAGCACCGGCTGCACAGAGCGCATGAAGCTGAATCCGCCTTCGTAGCTCGGCCCGGCGGGCGGAGTGAGCGGCTGCACCGTGGCCTTGGCCAGGTGCAAGGGAGGCGGGACGGTCGAGCGCGGCTCATGGCAGCCAACGCAGGAAGCTTGTTCGCCCGGCTGCAAATACACCAGGCTCCGCATCGTCATCACGGCCATCCCGTTCTCATCAAGCAACTGGAATTGGAACGGAGTACAGGCGGGCGCTTCGAACGCCACGCTGCCGTCCGCTTGCACCGGGACCGTGCCCAGAATCCGCTTGACGATCTCCACGGGATAGTTTAGGGCGGCCGGTTTGGCGGTCGGTTGGCTGATAATCTCGTTGACGCGCAGGCGCTTGATTGAGCCGGGCTCAAGCGGGTGCGAGCATTGGTACACGTCCTGGATGTAGAACGTGCCCGTCTTCTCCGACTCGCGCCCGGCGATGGCCGAGTGCAAAACCGGCGGCATTGGCCGGGGCCGGAGCGGAATGGGGTCGAAGCAAGAGATATTCGCGTCGCT
>JAUWXH010000196.1 GCA_030616465.1 Planctomycetota bacterium
GCGATTTTCATGCTGTGGCCGCCGTCCTGCGGGGTTTCGTGGATAAGACGGACGCCGGCGGCTTGGAGCGCGGCCAGCGCCGCGGGCAGGTCGTCAACGCGATAGGCGATGTGGTGTAGCCCCGGGCCCTTCTTCGCCAGGAACTTGGCGATGGGGCTGTCGTCGGCGGTCGGCTCCACCAGTTCGATCCGCGTCTCGCCGATTGTGAAAAACGCCACGCGGACCTTCTGCTCGGGAATTACTTCGGTCCCCTCATACTCCAGACCCAGCACGTCACGGTAGAGCGGGCTCGCTTCGTCAATCGAGCGGACCGCGATGCCGAGGTGGTCGATTTGCGTCGGCGGCTGCATCGTCGAGTTTCCGTTGCCCTCACGCCGTAGGGCAGGTCGATTCTTCGAGACCAGCAACCACCGCTGCCAGAAAGAGGCAGGTCTCGAAGACTCGACCTGCCCTACATGTTCTATATCGCACTTTCCTCGTATTCGCCGAACACGGCCCGCAGCCGATCGCAGATCTCGCCGACCGAGGCGTACATCTGCACGGCGGGGAGGATCAGCGGCATCAGGTTCTCATCGCCGCGAGCAGCGGCCTCCAGTGCGTCCAAAGCGCGCGAGACGGCCACGGAATCGCGCTGTGCGCGGGTTTTGTTCAAACGCTCGATCTGTCGGCGGGTGGCCTCTTCACCAATCGTCAGGGTTTCCGGCTGAATAGTCTCCTCGCTCGCGTAGCGGTTCACGCCGACGATGATCCGCTCGCCGCGCTCGATCTCCTGCTGGTACCGGTACGCCGAGCGTTCGATCTCACTCTGCGGATAGTGCTGTTCGATCGCCTGCACCATCCCGCCCATCTCGTCGATCTTCTTGATATACGTCTCTGCCTCGGCCTCGATCGCGTCGGTGAGCTTCTCGACGTAGTAGCTGCCGGCCAGCGGATCGACGGTGTGGGCGACGCCGGACTCGTGCGCGATGATTTGCTGCGTCCGCAATGCAAGCTGGACCGCCTCTTCGGTCGGCAGGGCCAGTGCCTCGTCGCGGCTGTTGGTGTGCAGCGACTGGGTTCCACCCAGCACGCCGGCCAGCGCTTGGAGCGCCACGCGGACGACGTTGTTGTCGACTTGCTGGGCGGTGAGCGTGAAGCCGCAGGTCTGCGTGTGGAACCGCAGCATGCAGCTCCGCGGGCTCTTGGCGCCGAAGCGTTCCTTCATGATGCGGGCCCACAGCCGCCGGGCGGCACGGAACTTGGCCACCTCCTCCAGCACATCGGTCATCGCCCCGAAGAAAAACGCCACGCGCGGCGCGAACTGATCCACGTCGAGCCCGGCTTGGACGGCCGCGTTGACGTATTCGATTCCGTCGGCGAGCGTGAATCCGATCTCCTGCCCCGCCGTCGAGCCGGCCTCGCGGATGTGATACCCGCTCACGCTGATCGCGTTGAAGCGCGGCAGGTACTCAGAGGCATAGGCGAAGATGTTGGTGACGAGCCGCAACGACGGGCCGGGCGGGAAGATATACGTGCCGCGGGCGACGTACTCCTTGAGCACGTCGTTCTGGATCGTGCCGGTCAGCTTCTCGGGCGCGACGCCCTGCTTGCTGCCGACGGCGACGTACATCGCCAACAGCACCGCCGCCGGCGCGTTAATGGTCATGGAGGTCGAGACTTTGTCGAGCGGGATCGCGTCGAAGAGGATCTCCATGTCGGCCAGCGGGTCGATCGCCACGCCGACCTTGCCGACTTCGCCGGCTGCCAGCGGATGGTCGCTGTCGTAGCCGATCTGCGTGGGCAGATCGAAGGCCACGCTCAGCCCGGTCTGCCCCTGCTCGAGCAGGAAGCGATAGCGTCGATTGGTCTCTTCGGCGGTGGCGAAGCCGGCGTATTGCCGCATGGTCCAGAAGCGCGAGCGGTACATGGTCGGCTGCACGCCGCGGGTGAACGGGTATTCGCCGGGGAATCCGACCCGTTCGAGATAAGCCTGGCAGGCCGCCTTGTCCCGGAGCTGATCCGGCAAATACAGCGTTTCGACCGGCCGGCTGGAGGCGGTGACCGTGCGCTCCGGCCGCTCGGGCATGTTCGCCAGCGCCTTGGTCAGAGTACCGCTCTTCCAATCCTCGTGCCGCCGTTTGATGTCGCTAGCCACGGTTGTCTTCCTGCTGAGCGGACGAACGATTCGGCTAATCGGGCGCGTCTTCCCGTGCTCCGGCCACGGTGGCGCTGAGCTGCGCGACGGCGGATTCCAGCGAGAGGTCTCCCCGCGCGAGTTTGTCAACCAGCTCCCGCACGGCTCCATCCTCCAACCCGCGGTGCAAGGCCCGCTGGTAGGTCAACATGGCAGCCCGTTTGATCTCACCCAGGACTCGCCGGTATTGAAGCTGGTTTCGGCGTCCCGTGTCACGGACAGAGCGGTCCAACTCCAGCAACCTGTCGAGCAGCTCGTCCACACCCTTGCCGGACTTCGCTTCGATTCCGACGACCTCCACCGGCCGGTCGGTACCGGCGGCCGCCGCAAACTCCTGACGCACTGCCGTCAACAGGCGATTGGCATCCGGCAGGTCACACTTGTTGACGACCAGCAGGTCGGCGATCTCGAGCAGCCCCGCCTTAATGAGTTGGATGTCGTCGCCGTAGCCCGGCCCGAGGACGACCACGCAGACGTCCGCCACGTCGGCGACGTCCACCTCGCTCTGTCCCACTCCCACCGTTTCGATGAGCACGGGATCGAACCGGGCCAATTCGAGCAGCCGGGCGCAGTGCAGCGTCGCGTCGGACAACCCACCCGGGCTGTGGTGCGTGGCCAGCGAGCGGATGAACACGTCCGGATCGACGGCGTGCCGCATCATCCGCACGCGGTCGCCCAAAAACGCCCCGTCCGAAAGCGGCGAGGTTGGATCGACCGCGACTACGCCCACCCGCCTCCCCCGCGCCCGCAATCTGATCAACAGCGCATCGATCAGCGTCGATTTGCCGGCGCCCGGCGGCCCGGTGAAACCCCACCAGGGCACCTGAGCGCTATGTCGCCGGATCGAATCGCGCAGTCGGCGTCCTTGCGGCTCGGCCGAATCCATCAGCGACATGGCCCGGGCCAGGCAGCGTCGATCGCCCTGGCGGATTCTGTCAACGAGTGTGTCCATGGTGCCGGTTGGTCAGTTGTCAGTTATCAGTTATTAGTTCTCAGGAGTAGGGCAGGTCGAGTCTTCGAGACCTGCCTTCGCTTCACCGCTTTCCTGCCAACTCCGCTTCTAACGCGCCCAGAATCTCCGCTAGCGGCGTCCCCGGTGTAAACACCCGCCGGAAGCCGAGCGACTGAAGATGGGGAATATCTTTGTCCGGGATCGTCCCGCCGCAAAACAGAACGATGTTCTCCGCGTTTTCCTGTTGCAGCAGCTCGACCACCCGGGCGAACAGCTCGTTGTGCGCACCGCTCAGGAGGCTGAGGCCCAGGGCATCGACGTCTTCATCGACCGCCGTGCGGACGATCTGCTCGGGGGTGCGGCGGATACCCGTGTAGATGACCTCATAGCCCGCGTTGCGCAGGGCGCGGGCGATGAACTTGGCACCACGATCGTGCCCGTCGAGGCCGACCTTGCCGATCAGAATGCGTTTGGGTCCGGCTTTGCTCACGGCAGCGCCCTCGGTCGCCCCCGCGGTTTCGACTCTGTGTCCTTATACCAGCATACGGCCTGACAAATGATCCACAAGTGGGGCGGTCCGCGCAGGCGGCCACCGCTGCGAAGTCGGCTATAATGCCGCCGCAACCTGGCCGGCGCGGGATAGGCGCTCGTCCTGTCATTCCGAGGAGCGCCAGCGACGAGGAATCTTGCAGCGACCGCGAGCCGATACGCCCTGCGCAGCGAGATCCCTCCTCCCGCCGGTCGTCGGGATGACGGCGAGGGTGAGCGTCTCAATAGAGCAGACAGACATCAAGGCGGATGGACGAATTCGAATGAGTGACATACTCCATATCGTACGCAACAAGCCGACTCTGGAACTGACCCTCAATCGCCCCAAGAGCCGCAACGCGCTCTCGCGTGCTCTGATCGCCGAGCTGACCACGGCCCTCCGGCGAGCGGACGGCGACGACGATATCCGCAGCGTGATTGTGACCGGGGCGCCGCCGGCATTCTGCGCCGGCTTGGACCTGCGCGAGGTCGCCCAGACCACCGCCGAGCAGGCCGAGCACGACGCTTCGGCCCTGCTGGCCCTGTTCGAGACGATCGACAACCTGGGCAAGCCGGTGATCGCGGCGGTCAACGGGGCGGCCGTTGCGGGCGGGGCCGGCCTGGCCACCGTCTGCGACCTCGTCGTCTGCGCGCAATCCGCCGTCATCGGCTACCCCGAGGTGAAACGCGGCCTGGTCGGCGCGCTGGTGATGACCTACCTGCGCCACCTGGTCGGCGAGCGCCAGGCCAAGTACCTCTTGCTCACCGGCGAAACCCTCACTGCCGAACGGGCCCGCGACTTCGGGCTGGTGAACGAGGTCGTCCCCGACGACGAGCTGCTCGCGCGGGCCCGGCACTTCGCGACCATGTTCGCCCAGTATCCACCCCAGGCCCTGGCCAATACGAAGGCCCTGCTCAACAAGATCCGTCACCTCAAACAAGCGGACGCCGTCGAGGAGGCCCGCCGGCTGAACGCCTCAATGCGCCTGACGAGCGAATCGCGCGCCGGCGTGGCGCAGTTCCTCAAGAAGTGACCGCTTTGGACGGGTTCACTCTACAATGGCCTCGGTGGGTGGCACGGTCTGGCGGAGCGCAGCGGAGACAGGCCGTGGAAACGCGGTTTTGCGATCCTCCACGGCCTGCCTGCGGCAGACCGTGCCACCCACCGCTCTTCGTTGCAATCGGATACGAGTCGCGGTAAACAGGGACGCCAACCTGTACAGGACTACTCGACAATGACGAACCGCATTCGACAGATCGCCGATCTCGGACAAGCCCTCTGGCTCGACTTCATCAGCCGCGAGTTGCTCCGCTCCGGCAAGCTGCGGGCGTTGATCGACGAGGGCGTCAGCGGCGTGACCTCCAACCCGACCATCCTCCAGAAGTCGGTCGCGGCCGGCAGCGAGTACGACGAGCAGATTCGCTCGCTCGC
>JAUWXH010000287.1 GCA_030616465.1 Planctomycetota bacterium
GGCGACGAGCGTGTCTAGCAAGGCCCGCAGCGACTTCAAGAAGGCCTGCATGTCGAAGAACACCAAGCTATCTTCAGCCGGTGGGAGCTTGGCAAAGGCGGCTTTGAAACGCGGGTCGTCCACCAGGGCTTTCTTCGACCCGTTGCCGTCCAGCAGGCCGAGCACGTCGTTGAGGATCTGCTCACCCAGGGAAATAACCACCACATCGTCGCGCAGCGCGACGGAGATCGGCAATCGCGGGGCGGCGGGGATCATGGCCAACAGGTTCAGGCTGGCTACCTCAGCGTTCATGCGCGTGGTCTGCTCGACGACCAGCGCCTGGGCGCCTACGGCCTGGTTAATCTCCTCAGCCATGCCCTCCAAGATGGCCACCAATCCTTCGTAGTTCTGAGCCGCTCCGTCGCCGTTACCCCGAAAGAGCCAGACCATGTCGGCCAGCAGTATGGGAGGACGTTGGCCGAGTATTTGCCTGGGCGGGTCGAACCGCTCCGCAAAGACCATCTCGCCGCCGGCCAACTGGGCCCAATCGACCCCGGCCAGCAGTTGCGAGGCGCGCTCCTTGAGCTCCTCGACTCTGGCCATCTCCTTTTCGCCCATAAGCGAGCCGAGCAGCCCGAACAGATCATCACCGATGCCGGACTGCTTCGCGGCGTCGAAGACCTCTCCCCAGTACTGAGAGAGGAACTCGCGTTCAGGGTTGTGCCGCTCCGCCACGCAAAAGAAGACATCGTTGGGTACGGCGGCCGTGAGGGTGAACTGTTCCTCAGCGACGTATGCCGGGGCAATCAAGGCTGCCGCGAGCACTACGGCGGCCACTCCACCAATAACACGAAATCGACGCGCGTTCATGATTCCGGCTCCTTGTCGTCGAATAGATTGTCCTGCGTTTCCGCGGGCTGTTCGCGCCTGCCCGCGCAGAAAACCCCCGGCTGGCCCCGCCGATGCGTCCGGAAAAAGGCACCGGTTCCGGGCCGTGACCTTCTCATGATCATCCCGTCGGACGCTCGCCACTGCAAGAACGGCCGACACTCCTGCCCGACCCACGGCCTCATTGCTCCAACGCGGACTGAGGCGCCGCCGCTCCATCCGGCGGGCCGGCGTCCTGCTCGGGACCCGCCACGCCGTCATGCGACGTGGCGGCACGGCGCGCCTCAGCGATCACAAAAACGCGCCCGATTTCAGCCGGAATTCGCCGGGGCGCCCTCGGCGAGCCGCCGAGCGCAGCCGCACTCGGGACAGCGTTTGATGTCGTCATTCAACCCGCGCAGCCAGTAGCCGCACTTGGCGCATACATCGTAGCCGTGCCGACGTGTGGCCCGGTACACACACGGGGCGAAGCGATACCGTTGCAGGACGGCGCCGCCCACGACAAAGCATATGACGAAAAGCACGACCGGAGCCCCGGCTCGAAACAGCTTGTTGATCAGTCCACCGGCGCCGACCAGCGCAGCAAGCCGGCCGCCTACATCGCTGGCGAAGAACACGGTGAGCAGATAGAGGGCGGGCAGAGCGAGGTACAGCAGGATGTTCCATTTGTTCGCGAACCACAGCTTCCATGCGTCACGCAGTATCGCCTTCCGCTCCTGCTTGGTCAGCGGTAGCTCGCGATTGACGTACTCGGGCCAGATCCAGCTCATTTCGCCTGACCCTCCAACTGCCAGGCACAGCCGCATTCAGGACAGACGGTGGCACCGTCGCCCGGATCCGTGGGCAATAAGCGCAGGTCGTAGCCGCAGTGCGGGCAGCGGGAGTACTTGAGCATCGCCGCCGCGACCTTCCCGAAACGTCTCCGCTTGATGGCGTACCAGACAATCCACGGAATGGAACAGAGATGGATCAGGCCGGCGGACTTTGCCAGCGGGGCATTACGTATCCCGCCGGTGATTAGGGCGATGGTGAAGAGACTGATCACAAGGAGCGCGCCGAGGACGCCGCCGAACAGCGAAGCGCGTTCCGCTCCGGTGATCCTCACGCCTTTCTCGTTTGCGATGGCTCGCAGGGCATCGGCTTCGATCACGTCATGTCGGCGCAGCAAGTGCAATGCGACCGGATCAAGCTGCGTCACCTTTCGGCCGCGCGCGTCCTTGATACGGGATGGCCGCTGGGGCCTGGATCGTTTCGGGTCAGCCATAGGATCACACGGATCAGGCTAGGGGCACAGCCGACCGGTACCGATCAGCCCACCGAGAATCACCACGTACCCGAGGGAGCGGGCCCGCGTTGCCCAACCGGCGCGGATTCACATCGTGCGACGCTCTCTATTCGGGCTCCTCAACCAGTCATGCGACATTACGGGGCCGCACTCCTCAGCCGCCAGAGGAGGACTGTCTGCCTGGCCGGATGACCAGCAGAGCGCAATCACGGCACCCCGGGCTCGGGGGCGGAATCGTCCCCGGCAGCGGGGGCCGTAGCCGCCTGGTCGCCGGCGGCGGACAATTGACTCACGGGAGCCTGACCGGCAGCTTGTGCGGCCTGCTGGGCGGTCAGTGCTTGCCGCCCTGCCATCCGGACTTGGACCGCCCTGTAGTGCGTAATGCCCACTGCAAGGCCAGTAAGCGTGACAGCGAACAACAGCAACGGTATGGCGAACCACGCCCGGCTGCGGCGCCGAACCGGCCCGCTCGAGAAAACACCGGTCTCCAGATAGGCACGCTCGGCGGCATCAAACTCCTGCCCGCACTCGGGGCAGCGCGGCGCGGTCTGCCCGCGCAGGTCGTATCCGCATTGCCGGCACCGGACGCCCCGGCGTTCAAGCACAACGGCTCGCTCAAGGAGAAGAAAGCACGGCAGCCAGAGGATTAACGCCACCGGCAACGCGATGAGATCGGGCCAGCCGCTGCGCGTCAGACACACCGATACCGGCAAGGCAAGCAGCACGATCGGAAGGATCGACAGGAGCCGCCGTTTCCGGTCGACCCCCAGCAGCGAGCCGCACCTGTCGCAGGGCCAGCGCGACCACCACGTCCGCAGCAGGTACGTCCAGCGGAGCGGTTGACGACATACAGGACATTCGGCCAGCAGCGCCATCTCGACTACCCTCTCCGGTACTCAGTCATCCGCGCGGTCGCTAATGCTGATCTTGCGCTGCTCCGCCGCGTGGAACCGCTTGGGTACGGGCAAGATGCGGCTGGGTCGGCGGCGCCGACGTTACAAGCCCCCGCGCGACGTGGAAGTGCCGCCAAGCCTACCCATCGTCACTGCCGTCTTCGGCGTGCCTTGGTCCGGTCTCGGCAGGCTCACGCCACTCGGCCGCCTGGTCCGGCTTACCCCACGACTCGTACAGCCGCACGATTCGCCGCCGCGCCTGGCGTTTGCAGTCCCTGGGCGCCCGAGGGTCGTTCTTCACCCGCGCGAAGGCGTCGAGCAGCAGCGGCTCGGCCTGAGCGAACTTGCCCTGCCCGGCGACGGCAACGCCGAGCAGGCTCCGCGCGTCGGCAATCAGCCAGTGCCTCTCCGGCAAGACCTTCTGCCTCGTCGCCAGACACGCGCGTAGCAACGGCTCTGCCTGGGCGAAGTTCCCTTCCTCCATGAGAGCCTGCGCCCGGTGGACCAGTGAGCCGCCGACGACGGAATCGCTGGCCAGGGAGTCGCGGAGTCGTCCGGCCAATCCGCCCCAAGAGACCCTGGCGGCCCGCAGGACATCGCCCCTCTCCAAGAGGAGATCGGCAAGCCTCACTTCCAGTTCCGCCAGGTTGTAGGGTCCGCCGGCCCGGGCCCGGGCAACCGCCTGCTGCTGCGCCTCGATGGCCCGGTCGAGGTCCCCGGTCATCTGAAACGCGAGCGCCAGGGTGTCCAGGATGCTGGCGTCCCGGCCGCCGTCCAGCTCGACCGCCCGCTGGGCGAAAGGCAAGGCTGTCTCAGGATCGCGCAGGTCGGCCGGCTCACAGGTCAACAGCTCCCAGGCATATGCATGCAGCGCGAGGGCGTCGGCGTCCGGGCGTTCCACGGCCCGCCGCAGACGGTCGAGGCCATCGGCGACCAGCGGCCTGAGCTCGGTCACTTTGTTCTGATCGCGCAAGACCCTCAGCAGGTTGTTCATCGGGATCTGCGTTCGCGGGTGGTCGGGGCCGAGGATTCGGCGGTTCAGTTCCCACGTCTGGCGGTAGAGCTCCTCGGCGGCCTGGTATTTTCCCTGACGTTCGAGCGTCAGCGCAAGGTTGTTCATCGCCCGCGTCACCTCGGG
>JAUWXH010000275.1 GCA_030616465.1 Planctomycetota bacterium
GGTTATTGCGGGATGCGCAACGTCGCCGAGCTGCGCCGCGACGCGCGTTTCGTGCGTATCACCGCCGCCGGCGTGCTGGAATCGCACCCGCACAGTATCATGATCACCAAGGAACCATCGAACTATGCCATCCATCACCCCCGCGAGGAGTAACCCCGTGAAAAGGGCGCGACGTACCCTCGGCCAATTCGCTATTCTCAATTCGCTATTCTTGATTCTCTTCGGCTGTTCCCACGTGCCGAACCAATGGCGTGAGGACGGCCCGTCCGTGGACGCGAAGTTGGAGTCACCAAGCGAAAGCGACATCCGGGCAAATTACGAGCCGGCCGAGCTGCGCCATCGCGACTGGGAGACCACCACGGTATCTGCCGAGAGTGGAGCGGTGACCCATTGGCCGCTGTACCTCGAGGACCCCTTCGAGGACAAGGGCCACGGGCGCAGCGATTACCGGCTCGGCTGGGAAGACTACGTGGCGATGCCCTACGGCTACGCGCGCTACACGCTGAACTGGCTCGTGTTCCCGGTCAGTGCGATCGTCACGCCGCCGTGCACGCTGACGGAAAGCGACGGGCTCTTGAGCCGCCAGGCCCTCGGCTACGACCACGACGCGGCGCCGGCCCATCAGGCAGCGCCACCGGCCGAAGAACAGCTCGAGAAGGCCCCCACCGCCCCGGAAGCTGCGGAAGCCCCAGCACAACCGCAGGAGCCATCTGAAGACTCGCCTTGAGCGGCGGTGTGGGTGCGAGAAGGGATTCTCGCACCAGCGACCAACATGGACTTGGCCAACTCGACAGAGGCTCGCTGACGCCTTGCGGGCGAAGGCACGCCGGCCCCTGGCACGATTCCCGGCCAGCGCCGCCGAATCTCTCACGCACGCTGAATCGCCTGGGCGGGCGGTTTTTTCGGTAGTAAAGCCCCCGCTGAGACGTTATGCTTGGGGTAGGCAGCCCCTTGGGGGAGGCTGGGAGATTCTCAAACCAAGGCCCGAGAAGGAGGCATCCGATGAGGTTCAGCTTACGCTGCGCTGCAGCAATGTGTACTCTGGCTCTTTGCGGGAGCGCGCTCGGCGCGGACGCCGGGGCGGACATGCTCTCGCTCGGCGCTCAAGAGCTGGCGCGCGACTACCCGGGCGTCGGGTTCTACGCCAGCGGCGAGCGCGTGACCCGGATCTACGGCACGCCCTTCGGGTTCGGCGACAGCCCTGAGCAGGTCGCCAAAGCGTTCGTGCTCGAGCATGCGGACGTATTCGGCGTGGCGCCGGGTGATCTGGCACCGTACGGCCCGGTCGCGGACGGCCGGCACACGCAGCCGGTCATGTACGAGCGCGACACGGGCGCGTACAAGTTCAGCCTGGTTTACTTCACGCAGACGAGCGGTGGGATTCCGGTTTTCCGCGCGCATTTGAAGCTGCTGGTTCGCAACGAGACGGCCTATCCGCTGGTGCTGGCCGCGTCGAGCCTGCGGGATCTGGGTGGCTTCACGGCGACGGTAGGTGTGATTGACGAGGAGGCCGGTAAGGATGCGGCGCTCAAGCTGGTGCCCAGCCTGCTCAATTTCACGGACGCCGAACTGGTCATCTGGGCCGGGTTGGAGGACATGGTGGTCGCGCCGGCGGTGGCGGTCGTGTTCATCGGCGACAACGGCAAGCCGGCCGCGCCCGACTACGAGAAGTGGCTGTTCGTGGCCGATGCGACGAGCGGCAAGATTCTGTACCAGGAGAACATGATCATCTCCACCGATGTGGTGGGCAACGTGAGCGGATATGCCACCGACGGCTGGGGAGCCGATATCTGCGGCCCCGAGCTGCTGACCCCCATGCCCTACGCGCGGGTCAACATCATCGGCGGCAACACGGCCTACGCGGATGAGTTTGGCGACTTCGTGATCCCGCACGGCGGCAGCACGGAGGTGACGGTCGAGTCCACGCTCCGCGGACGCTGGTTCCGCGTGGACAACCTGGGCGGCTCCAACGCCTTGCTGCAACTTGACGTGATCCCGCCGGGACCCGCAAACTTCGAACACAATGCCGGCGGCGCTGAATTCACCACGGCGGAGGTCAACGGCTATTACCATGCCAACGTCGTCCGCGACCTGGCGATCTACCACAACCCGAGCTACCCGGGCCTTCAGGAGGCGGAGTTCCCGGTCAACGTCAACCTCAACGACTACTGCAACGCCTTTTACGACTACAGCTCGATCAACTTCTTCCGCGCCGGCGGCGGGTGCGCCAATACCGGATTCTCGACCGTGGTGCACCACGAGTATGGTCACCATCTCGTGGCGATGGCCGGCAGCGGCCAGGGTCAATACGGCGAAGGCATGGCCGACGTGATGGGCGTGCTGATCAGTGATGATCCGCACTTGGCCTGGGGCTTCTACAACGACTGCAACGACTGGATGCGGAACGCCGACAACAACATGCAGTATCCGTGCAGCGGCGGGATTCACTATTGCGGCCAGTTGCTTTCCGGCTGCGTCTGGAGCACGCGCACCGAGCTGGAGGCCACCCACCCGGATACCTACCGCGACATCATCGCCAACCTGGCGGTCAACAGCATTCTGCTGCACAGCGGGACGAATATCGACCCGAGCATTACCATCGACTTCCTGACGCTCGATGACGACGACGGCGACATCGGCAACGGGACGCCGCACTGGCCGGAGATCTGCGCCGGGTTCGGCGACCACAATATGGACTGTCCTCCGCTGGAGTTGCTCAACTTTGAGTATCCGGACGGTCTGCCCGAGTTGCTGACGCCCGACCAGGAGACGACCGTCCGCGTGAACGTGGTTCCGATCACCGCGGAGCCGCAGCCCGGTACGGGCACCGTCACCTACCGCGTCGATGGCGGTTCGTTCCAGGAAGTGGCGATGACGGAGGGTGCGCCGAACGAGTACGAGGCCACGCTTCCGGCCGTGGAGTGCGAGTCGGTCGTTGATTACTACTTCTCCGCCGACACGACGGACGATGTCACTGTCACCGATCCGTACGACGCGCCGGACTCGACATTCTCTGTGACCGCCGCGTACGGGTTGATCGTCTCGTTTGAGGACGATTTCGAGACGAACCAGGGCTGGACGGTCGAGAATTCCGGTGGGCTGAGCACCGGCGCCTGGGTGCGGGTGGTTCCGTCACAAGGCGGTGGGCCGCGTGGCCAGCCGGAGGAAGACTACGACGGCTCCGGCAAGTGCTTCGTCACGGGCAACGGTTACCAGGAAGACATCGATGACGGCACCACCTGGCTGATTTCGCCGACGATCGACATGAGCGAGGGCGATGCCATGGTCTACTACGCCCTGTGGTACACGAACGACAACGGGCAGGACCCCGACAACGACCTGTTCAAGACGTACGTCTCGAACGACGACGGTGACAACTGGGTGGTGGTGGAGGTCATCGGCCCGGCGACGCCCTCCCACGACTGGGTCGAGCACTCGTTCCAGGTCGGAGCCTTTGTGCCGCCGACCGCCTTCGTGAAGGTTCGTTTCGAGGCTTCGGACCTGAATATGGGTTCCGTCGTCGAAGCCGGCGTCGATGCCTTCTCAGTCTTCGCGTACGACTGCGAGTCGGTGTGCGTCGGCGACCTCGACGGCGACGGCGACACCGACCACGGAGACCTGGGCATCCTGCTGGCTTCGTACGGACTCGATGACGGCGGCGACCTGGACGACGACGGCGATACCGACCAGCAAGACCTGGGTATTCTGCTGGCCGACTGGGGCTGCGGCGTGCCGTAGTCGGCAGGCTCGCAATCGCCATTCGCGCCGTGAACACAACAGGGCCGGCGGTCACCGTCGGCCCTGTTCATGCGCGCGGAGGCCGGCGGGCCCGCTCAATCGTCGTCCGGGATGACCGTGACCTGTGTGATGACCATGAAGTGGTCGGAGTAGTTGACCTTGAACTCCTCGGTCGAAAGCCCGTGCGTGTTTAAGAAGCTGTCGCTGAAGACCTCGAAGTAGGGGTCGGCGAACTCGGGCTGGTCCTGGGGACCGAAGGCCCGGTCCAAGGCACCGTACGTCCAAGGGGTGGGTGTGTCGTCGGCGTTAAGGTCGATGAACCCGCCGCCGGTTTCGATCGCGGCGACCGCCGGCTCGCCATGCGTCCCGCAGTTCGAGTCGCCGATGATGATGACGTCGCCGTCCTGGATGACCCCCGGCAGATCGATCACCAGGTGGACGGCCTCCTCGGCGCGGTGGTGGGAGAAATCGCCGCCGTAGTCGCTCTTCATGTGGATGACGATGACGACGAAGTCAGTCAGGCCTTCACCGGCGGAGAAGGTGAGCCCATAGG
>JAUWXH010000362.1 GCA_030616465.1 Planctomycetota bacterium
CAGCCCGTAGCGCTGGCGATCGACGGAGCGGAAGACCCATCGATCGTAGCGACGCTGGCGGGCGACGACACGGTTTTCGTGGCGACCAAGAGTAAGAAGACGCAAACCGTCGCACTGAGACGACTGGAAACCTGGTTCGGAGACAAACGTGGGCGCTGAGAAATGTGTATTGGCTTACTCGGGCGGTCTGGACACCTCGGCGATGGTGCCGTGGCTGCTGGAACAGGACTATGAAGTGCACGCCGTTCTCGTCGACGTCGGGCAGGAAGAGGATCTTGCCGGACTGTGCCGCAAGGCCCTGCGATACGGCGCGACGACGGCGGTGGTGCGCGACGCCAAACCCGCCATGTTCGAGCACGTCATACCGCTGGCGATCGGCCTGGCCGCGACGTATGAGGGGGACTACCGACTCGGCACCGCTCTGGCCCGCCCGTTCATCACGCTGGAGCAGGTGCGTGTGGCCAAGCAGCTCGGCGGGGCCACGCTCGCGCACGGTGCGACCGGCAAGGGCAACGACCAGATCCGTTTCGAGTTCGGCTACCGCTCGCTGGCGCCCGGATACCCGATTCTCGCCCCGTGGAAGACCTGGGAGTTCGGCGGCCGGATGGACCTGGTCAACTACCTGACCGGCAAAGGCTACATCGACAACTACGCGGTACAGAAGGACTACAGCCTCGACGAGAACCTCTGGCACATCAGTGTCGAGGGCGGACCGCTCGAGGAACCCGACACGAACGTCAACGTCGAGGACGTACTCCGCTCGGTCGACGGGCACTTCGCGTGGAACAACACGTACGGCGAGGGGCCGTCGGCGGTCGAGATTGCGTTCGAAGGTGGCGTGCCGGTGGCGCTGGGCGGCGTCGGGAAGACACTGCCGGAGATCGTCTCGCAACTCAACCACCAGTATCGCCGGGCGCCGTGGGCCTGGGACCTGATCATCGAGAACCGCTTCACGGGCGTCAAGTCGCGTGGGCTGTACATCAACCCGGCGGCGAAGCTGCTGCACCTGGCGGTTGACACGCTCGCCCGCACCTGCCTGAACAAGCCCACGTACGATCGCTACGCCCTGCTCGGCCAGGAGTTCGGAACGCTCATGTATCGCGGCGAGTACTTCTCTGATCAGAGAAAGATAGTCCAGGCGGCGGGGCTCGCGGTCATGAAGCAGCTCAACGGCTCGGTGACCGTGCGGCTCGAGCCGACGCCGTACGCGTCGAAGATCGTGAACACCTCGTCGATCTTCACGAAGGAGATGGCGACGTTCGAGAAGAGCGATTACGCTCATCAGGACGCGGCGGGCTTCATCAGCCTGAGCTGGCTTTCCAACGTCGGCAAGCCGTGCGTCGAGGAGTGCTATGTCGGCCCTGTGGAAGCAAAGAGTGCCGCTGCATCCGACGTTTGCACCGTTGAATCGCTGCCTGGAGGAGGACTGGTTCCTTCTGCCGTTTGAGCTGAAGCTCCAGCGGGCACACGCGCGGGCGTTGGAGGCGGCGCGGATCCTGTCGGCGCTCGAGCATGAGACCCTGCGCGGCGCGCTGGACGCAATTGAACGCGAATTCGGGCAGGTCGCCTGCCCACGCTCCGAAGCGGAAGACCTGCACACCTGGGTCGAGGAGAAACTGATCGAATCGGCCGGTGAAGCCGGCAGGAAGATCCACACGGCGCGCTCGCGCAACGACCAGATCGCGACGCTACTGAAGATGTACGTCATCAATGCGGGAGGACGGCTGAAGCAGGATCTAGGCGAACTGGTCCGGGTCGCCTGCCACAAGGCCCGGGCCTGGGCGGACCTGGCATTCCCGCTGCAAACGCATCAGCAGTTTGCCGCCCCAGGCAGCGTCGGCTTCTGGGTGCTGCGCTACGCGACGAGCTTCGATCGCGTTCGGCGGCGGCTGGAGCTCAGTCTGCGGGAGTGGCGGCAGTACTGCCCGCTCGGCGCCGGTGCGGTCGCGGGCTCGTCGATCCCGATCGATCGGCGGATTCAGGCCCGGGAGCTGGATTTTGCGGAGCCGGCGCCCAGTGCGCTCGACGTCACCTCGACGCGCGATGAGTGCCTGGAGCTGCTCGCGTTGGCGACCCCGTTCGCGCTGCACCTTCAGTCATTGGCGACTGACGTGATCGTGTTCTCACAGACGGCGCTGGGCTGGACCCGCTATCCCGCCCAGTTTGCCACGGGATCGTCGATGATGCCGAACAAGGCGAACCCGGATGCAATGGAGCTGTTGCGGGGCGAGTGCAACGCCGTCACGGCGGCCCACGCGGAGCTCGTGTCGATCCTGAAGGGCTTGCCGAGCGGCTACAACCGGGACTTACAGTGCGTCAAGCCGGTAGTCCGCCGCGGGGCCGAGAAGCTTCACGCCGTCGCGGAGATGGCGGCGGCGTTTCTGGAGCGGCTGGAGTTCGACCCACAGCGGCTGGCGGCCTCGCTGCAACAGGGTAATACTGGGGCGACGCTGCGAATGGAGGAGAACGTGCTCGCCGGCGTGCCGTTGCGCGAAGCCCACCACGCCGTCGCGAGCGAGGTCGGCGACGCGAGGGATGGGAGCGCGCCGGTGATCGATTCACCGCTGACGCGCTACCGGACGCTCGGAAGCACCAGCCCGAGCGAAGTGCGGCGCGTCGCCGACGTGATCCTCGCGTCACTCGGCGAAGGGCGTGAAGCGTGAAGCGTATCTCGTTAAGCGTATCTCGTTAAGCGTATCTCGTCTTACGCTTCACGAAGGACGCTTCACGAACGACGAGATGGGTGGTAGGTTGAGCGCTTGCGGTCGGTGGCCGGTCGATGCCCAGGGATGAGACAATCCAGCGTGTTCTGATCATCGGCAGCGGGCCGATTGTGATCGGGCAGGCGTGTGAGTTCGACTACTCCGGCACACAGGCCTGCCGGGCGCTGCGCGAGGAAGGGGTCGCGGTGGTGCTGTTGAACAGTAACCCCGCGACGATTATGACCGATCCGGAGCTCGCCGAGCGGACCTACCTCGAACCGATCACCCCCGCGGTCGTCGATGAGATTCTTAAGTGCGAAGCCGCCCGCGGCGCGCCGGTCGATTCATTGCTGCCCACGCTCGGTGGTCAGACCGGGTTGAACTGTGCGATGGCAGTCGCCGAGCAGGGCATTCTCGCGCGCCACGGCGTACGGCTGATCGGAGCCGACGCCGAGACCATCCGTCGAGCCGAAGATCGCGAAGGCTTCAAGCAAACGGTGACGAGTGCGGGCATCGACGTGCCGCGCTCGGGCACGGCCTGCTCGCTCGCCGAAGCCACGCGAATCGTCGAGCGGATCGGCTTGCCGGCGTGCATCCGCCCGGCATACACCCTCGGCGGTACGGGCGGTGGGATGGCCCGAACGACCGACGAGTTCGAGACGCTGGTGGGCGACGGGCTCGC
>JAUWXH010000252.1 GCA_030616465.1 Planctomycetota bacterium
GCCCAGGCCGGCGGCGGTGCGGGCGGCGACGTGCGGCGTCAGGATGCAGCATTCACACGCGAATAACGCGTGCTCCGCCGGCAGCGGTTCCGGATCGGTCACGTCCAACGCCGCCCCGGCAAGCCGACCCTGTTGCAACGCGGCGGTCAGGGCGGCGGTATCCACCACCGGGCCGCGCGCCGTATTGATGAGCATGGCGGTGGGACGCAATCGGGCCAGCACGGCGGTATCGACCAGCCCGCGCGTCAAATCGGTCAGCGGAACGTGCAGCGTGACGATGTCGCTACGCGACCAGATGGTCGGCTTATCCACGGCGGCGGTCTCGAACGGGAACGGTCCCACGTCAACAATGTCGTTGTAGAGCACCTGGGCCCCGAAGCCGGCGTTGCAGATCCGCCCGACGCGCGACCCGATGCGCCCCATCCCCACAATCCCGACGGTCAAGCCGCGTAGCTCGTTGCCGTGCGGCCGAGCGCGTGCCGGCTTGAAGCGTCCCTGGCGGTACTCTTCCGCCAAGCGCGGCACCGGCCGCAACAGTTGCAGCATGAGGGCGAGGGTGAATTCGGCGACGGCGTCTGCCGAGGCCGCCGCCGTGTTCAAGACGGCGATGCCAAGTGCTTCAGCGGCCGCGGTGTCCACGCGTTCGGTGCCCACGCCCGCCACGCCCACGACGCGCAGTCGCTTCCCGGCCTCCAGCACCGCCCGCGTTACGCGCGTCTGTGTTCGCGCGATCAGCGCGTCGCAGTCGGCGACGAGGCGGCAAAGGGTCTGCTCGTCCGGCAAAGGCGGTCGCACGACTGTGGCGCCGGCCTCGAGTCGGGCCTCAGATTCCGCATCTAGTGGCTCGGCCAAAAGGATCTTGAACACGGCTGCTACCTGGAGTGCTTTATACCTTACGGTTCTCGGGACGGTAAATGGTTAAATGGTTAAATGGTGAAGTGGTCAAACGGGGGAATGGTCCGGGGCCGATCGTTCACTGCCCGTTGACCGGCGGAGTTGCCCGCAGGCGGCGTTGGCGTCCGCTCCACGTGACGTGCGGGTGTGGGCGTTGATGCCGCGCTGGCGAAGCCGCTCCTGGAAATCGTGGGCCGACGCCGCGCTCGGGCGCTCGTACGGCAGGCCGGGCACCGCGTTGTAGCGCAGCAGGTTCACGTTCGCGCGGAGTCGCTGGGCGATGGTCGCCAGCCTCGCGGCGTGTCGGGGCCGGTCGTTTACACCGGCTAGCAATACGTACTCGAGCGTCACCTCGCGCCCGGTCTGCTCGAAGTAGTAACGACAGGCGTCGATCAGCTCGGCGATCGGGACGGCTTCGGCCCAGGGGATCAGCTCGCGGCGGAGGTCATCGTCCGGGGCGTGCAGGGACAAGGCCAGGTTGATCTGCAACTCTTCGCCCGCCAGCCGCCGAATCTGCTTCGGCAGCCCGATCGTGCTGATGGTGATCCGGCGCGCCCCGATCCCCAGGCCCCACGGGGCATTGATGATGCGGGCAGCCTTGACCACAGCGGCGTAGTTGGCCAACGGCTCGCCCACGCCCATGAACACGACGTTGGTCAGATGAGGCGTGTCGGGTTGCTTGCCGCGCGGTCGATCGCCTTGCTCGGCAATCAGCCGCCGGATGCGCAAGGCCTGTTCGACGATCTCGCCGGTAGTGAGGTTGCGCAGCATACCGTCGAGCCCGCTGGCACAGAAGCGGCAGCCGACCGGACAACCGATCTGCGATGAGATGCACGCCGTGTTTCGCTCCTGGGCGGGAATCCAGACGGCTTCGACGGCGTGGTCGTCCGGCCAGGTCAGCAGCAGCTTGCGGGTTCCATCGGCGGCGACGGTCTGGCGGGTAACCTGGGAGTGGTAGATTGCAACCCGCTCAGCCAGCGACGCGCGCATGCCCTTCGAGAGGTTCGTCATGTGGGCGAGGCTCTCGGCGTCCTTGGCGTAGACCCAGTCGAGGATTTGCGCGGCCCGGTAGCGTTCGTGCCCATGGTCCTCCAGCCACTGCTGCAACTCCGGCAGTCCGAGCCCCGGCAGGTGGACGGGGGCGACCGCCGCGTCGTGCGAGACGGGGTCGTGCACGGGTGATGAAGTTGCCCCACGCGGAGGTGTGGCTTCGGCAGCGTCGGATGCGTGGCCGTTTACGGATGACACGCCGGCTCCCTCGGGCAGCGGGTCTTAAACACTCGCCAACACGTAACTTACAGTATATCACACCCGACGGCGGCAATGCGCGCGGCGGGCGGCGAAGCTGTGGCATACGACTTGCCCGAACAGACTCAAGCGTCTATTCTGAAAACGCAGGGGTTGAGGGTCCCGTTTGCTGCGTGAGCTTTGTGAATCGCGCGGCGGGGCACGGGTTTTCTGGGAGATTTCCGGATTCGAGCCTCCCGCTTGACGGCCTCAAGGAGATCGACATGAGCAAGGCCGACCTCGACTGGCCAAACCTGGACTTCGGGTACCACAAGACCGACTACAACATCCGGCATATCTGGCGGGACGGAGCCTGGGACGAGGGCGTGCTCACCTCGGACGAGACAATCCCGCTGCACATTGCGGCAACTTGTCTGCATTACGGGCAGGAATGCTTCGAGGGGCTCAAGGCGTACGAGACCAAGAGCGGCGACGTGGTGGTCTTCCGCATCGACGAGAATGCCAAACGCATGATCCGCTCTTGCCAGAGGCTGCACATGGCGCCGGTACCGGAGGAGCTGTTCATCCAGGCGGTTTTCCGGGTGGTGAATGCGAACCGCAAGTACGTGCCGCCGCACGGGACCGGCGCGAGTCTGTACACACGCCCGCTGGTGTTGGGAGCCGGGCCGCGGATCGGCGTCCGGCCGGCCGAAGAGTACCTGTTCCTCGTGCTGGTCACCCCGGTCGGACCGTACTTCAAGACCGGCTTCAAGCCCATGGCGCTGAAAATCGAGGACAAGTACGACCGGGCGGCCCCGTGCGGGGTCGGGCACATAAAGGTCGGCGGCAACTACGCCGCCGGGCTGCACCCCAGCCTGCTGGCCAGGCAGGAGGGCTATGCCGACGCACTGTTTCTGGACGCGAAGGAGAAGAAGTACATCGATGAATGCGCGCCGGCGAACTTTTTCGGCATCACCAAGGACGGTCGCTACGTGACGCCCGAGAGTGAGTCGATCCTGCCCTCGATCACCAACAAGTCACTCGTCACGCTGGCCGAGGAGCTGGGATTGCGCCCGGAGCGGCGGCCGATGCCGGTGGAAGAGATCTTCGATCTTGTGGAAGCCGGCTGTTGCGGGACCGCGGCGGTGATTACGCCGGTCGGCTCGATCACCTACGGCGACCGCAAGGTCGTCTACTCCAAGGACGGCAAGCCGGGGCGTTACTGCGTTGCGCTGTACGAGAGGCTGACGGCTATCCAGGTAGGCGATGCGCCGGATCCGTACGGCTGGGTGCACGTGATTCCGCCGGAGTAATCGACGTAGCAGTGGGCAGGCGCTCTCTCGAAGGCGCCTGGCGCGCCGCCACCGGCCAGCTTCTCAGCGGCCGGACGACCGGCGCAGCCGTCAGTCAATCAAAATGCCACAGCCCGACACTGTAACGACGATCTCCTCATCGTACCCGCCAGCGTCGATCGCAGGCATTCCGGGGCTCAAGCACCAGTTCGCTGGCCCCTCTACCGATTTAACGATTTGACATTTGACCGCGCAGCGAGCCGCAATCAAGGGTCCCCGTTGGGCTTCTTCCGGGGTTTGCCCGTGCTCTTTTGCGGCTCCTTGGCTTTCTCCCGCGCCTGGGCTGCCTTGCGCTGCGCCCGCGTGGGCAGCTTCTCCAGCCGCGGCTTGAGCCGCTTCTCGAAGATGTCATCGAGCCCCTTGAGCAGCTCGCGCCGGCGCTTCGCGATATCGGCTCGTTCTTTGGCTCTTTGCTTGGAGTCTGCTTGATTGAGCGCCGCCTCGTGTTCCTCGAGCTTCTCCAGGTCCGTTTTTCGCTGGGTTAAATACCGGTTAGCCCGCTGCTGGCAATCCCTGAGAATCGCCCAAGCCTTCTGCGTCTGTTCCGCGTTGAGGCCATATCTCTCCATGAACCGACGCGTGTAGGCTTCCCACTGGGATTCTATCTTGTGTTTGGCGTAGCCGGTTACTCCCTTCGTACCCTGACCAGCCTTTGCAGTGCTCTCAGTGGCACGGTCCTTCGTTGACGACAGACCCCCTGTTCCGGCAGGGGGCGAAGCCGGTGGTGCAACGCTTCCCCGTGTCCGTCGTTCAAGCAGCGCGATAAGCAGGGGCCCCTCGCGGATTTCGCCCGCGATGTATCGCTTGTCCCACTCCTGAAAAGAGATGACCCGCTCGCCGTCCCACCGCCCCATGGTGGACCCCTTGCCGGGCCCCCTGGGTATATCCCAGACAAGGATTCCTGCGTCGATGCCAATGTCGGCCAGCGTGAAGGTCGTCGGGTGATCGGGGCGATTGAATTCGGCTGAATCCACCTCGAACACCATCGTCGGTTCTTGTCCGTCGCGATGGTTG
>JAUWXH010000077.1 GCA_030616465.1 Planctomycetota bacterium
GGTGGGTCAGGTAGCTATGCATCGAGTGGCCCATCTCGTGGGCGATAGTGGATACCTCGTGGAGCGTCTTATTGTAGTTGAGCAGGATGTACGGCTGCGTGTCGTACGAGCCCCATGAATAGCCCCCGCTACGCTTGCCGCTGGTCTCGTACACGTCGATCCAGCGCGAGGCGAAGCCTTTCTCCATCGGCTCGCAATACTCCCGGCCGAGCGGCTGCAACGCCGCGATGATCTTCGCGACGGCGTCGTCGTATTCGATCTCCTGATCGCCGCCTTCGGTCAGCGGCTGGTACAGGTCGTACACGTGCAGCTCGTCCAGTCCGAGCACCCGCTTGCGCAGTGCCGCCCAGCGGCGCTGCAACGGTAGATTGGCGTTGATCGTGTCCACCAGGTTGGTGCACACGCTCAGCGGCAGATTGTCCGGGAACAGCGAGGCTTCCAACGCGCTCTCAAAGCCGCGGGCCCGCGCGAAGTAGATATCGCGCTGGATGGCTCCGTTCAGCGTCGCCGCCAGCGTGTTTTCAAAGCGCTTGTACGCGGCCATCGTTCCCAGGAACGCGTCGCGCCGCAGCCGCCGGTCGGTGGAGCGGATGAACTTGTTGAAGCGCGCGGGACTCAGCGTGACCTGGTTGCCCCGTTCGTCCTCGATCGTCGGCCAGGGCAGCTCGCCGTTCTTGAGGATGTTGTAGGTATCGTCCGGGCTGGCGGCCAGATTGCCCGCCATCGTCAGCAGCTCCTCTTCCCGCGGCGCGAGCGTGTGGGGTCTGCGGCGAATCACGTTTTCCAGGTAGTGCTCGTAGACGCCGAGGTCCGGGCTCTCCCGGCACCACGACCGCAGCGTGCCTTCGGAGAGCGTCAGCAGCTTCGGCTCGATCCAGGCGGCAGCCTGCTCGAACGACGTCCACAGGCCGGTTGACCGGTTCTTCAGGGCCAGCGCCTGGTTGTCGCGGGTGTCCTGATCGGAGAGTTGATGCGCGTAGACCCGCAGCTTGTCGGCCAGCCAGCGCACCTCCTCGCGCAGCGCGAGCGTTCTGAGCAGGGCTGCCGGCGACCCGAAGGGGGCCGCCTTGCGTTGCTCGAGCTCTTCGAGCATCTTCTCGGCCCGGGCGAAGTCGGCCTCCCAGGCCTGCACGTCGGGGTACATCGTCGCCAGATTCCATTTGTACCGCTCGGGAATCTGATCGCGGGTTGGGACCTCATCCTGGGCGACCGCCGCCAGGCAGGCGATGAACGTTGCCAACGCGGCGATCGGCCCGCGATGAAGCCGGTACCTGGGGTGCATGTGCGTCGCTCCTCTCGCAGGGGAGGGGGGCATCCATGGCGGCGAACGCCGCAGGGTCCGTCCTGGGCGGATCGCGGAAACGCTCAAGCTACCCGCCAGAGCTGATCTCAGCAAGCCACGGGTGCGTACAGCGGGCGGGGCGATGCGCTCCGGCCCCTCGATTGCCGGACGGAGGCTCGACAATCGACAGACGGTCGGGATGATCGTGAAAGGGGTAGTGCCCCGGCTGTTCAGCGCAGGCGGTCGCGCAAGCCGGGTCTTTTCGCTGGACAGTGAGTTGAACCTTGCCTCGCGGGGTCAGGACGGCCCTGGCCCTAAACTGCTTACGCGCGGCTTATGGCTCGTCGAGTCGCTTGGGCGTTATTCGCGCCCGTAGCCGCCGCCCCGGTGACCGCCGCCGTCCCGGCGCTCCGTCTTTGGTCGGGCCACGTTGACGTTGAGCGTACGACCGTTGAGCTCGGTGCCGTTGATCGCTTCGATTGCGGCCTCGGCGGCTGCCTGATCGACCATCTCGACGAATCCGAACCCGCGGGACTGCCCCGTCATGCGGTCGGTGATGAGGTTGACGCGTTCCACGCTGCCGTGGGCCCCGAAGAGTTCCCTGAGCTGCTCCTCGGTGGCATCATAGGGAAGGTTGCCGACATAGATGTTCGTCATGACACAGGATCCTGGCGGACGACTGCTGCGAAAGCTCATGGAGGAGTGGTGGCGCCACCAGCAGAACGTTCCTACCAGAAGCCAGCGGACAGTCAATTATCGCCGTTAGGCTAGCAACGTCGCGCACGGCCCGCAAGTGCCCCCGGGGGGGAGCTGATTGGCCCTTTTGCCGGGGTCGTCCGTTTAGGACTGCGGGGCGTCTCCGGGTCGCGGGAGCAGCGGGCGTTGCCCCGTCAGTAGCTCGGGCTTACTCCCGGGACGGAGCCAGCTTCATGGTGGAACCGGTACTCGTGAAAGAGCGTTTCCCCGATCGGCGAGAGCAGCCGGGCGGTCAGGATATAGCGGCCGGGCTCCAGCGGCCCGCGGTCCAGTTGCAGCGGAAAAACGTACCAGCGGGCCGGGCGGTCCCAGTACTCGGTGAACGTCTCGTCCGAGCTGATCTGGACCTTCCAGAACGCGACCCGTTTGCCCAGCCGGTCCGCGCTCGCCATCCGCGTGCGGTGGAGCTCGAACTGGAATGTCCCGACCACCTTCACCGGATCGCCGAGCTTGTCCCGCACCGCCAGGATCACCTCGATTCCGTCGGCGTTGCCGTCGCCGGCGAAGCTGACCGGCTTGGTCAGGTAGCGCTGGATCTCGATTTGTTTGGGCATCATCAGCCGGACGAACGCGGCTAGTTCCGGGTCGTCGAGCTGCACGTCCGCACGCTCCGTCTGGCACGCGCACACCCACAGTGGGCCGAGACCCACGGCCGTGAAAAGTGCCGCTCGCCGGAAGGATGCTACGATTCGTCGGCTGCTGGCAGATAACATCGGGCGTCACCGTAATGTCGGGTTTCGGTCACTTTCGCCCTATATAGCAGATGTCTTCCGCCTTGGCTACGGCGTGCCGGGCGGACTCGCTCGGAATGACAAGGACGCCGGCGTCCGCAGCTTACGGCGAAGCACCCCGGGCCGGCTCGCGCCGCTGGGCGAACAGCCACTGCCAGAACTTCGGATTGGCAAACGCGCGGTCCCAGACATTGTGGCTGCCGCCTTCGTACTCCGTGTAGGTCACGTTGCCGCCCGCTGCCTGGATGGCCGCGACCATCTCTCGCGACCGCTCCACCGGCACCCGCTTGTCGGCGCTCCCGTGGAAACACCAGATCGGGATGTCGGCCAGCCGTGCGGCATTCCGCATGTCGCCAAAGCCGCAGACGGGGACCAAGGCGGCGAACTGCCCCGGCAAGCGGGCGCCCATGTACCAGACTCCGGCCCCGCCCAGCGACAAACCGGTCAGGTAAACCCGCTCAGGATCCAGGTGGTATTCCTGCGAGGTCTGTTCGACGCAGCGCAGGGCCAGCTCGGCCATCGGGCCGACCCAGCCCGCGTTCGGGCGACACTGCGGCATGACGACCACGGCCGGAATCCAGTCCCGGTGTCGCCGAATCGCCCGAGCGATGCCGACATCGGTCTGCCGGAACCCGTCGCGGCCACGCTCACCGGAGCCGTGCAGGAACAGAACCACCGGCCAGGGCTTCTGCGGGGTGTACTCCGGCGGGACGTACACGCAGTAGGCGTAGGTCTCGTTTTCGAACTCGACGGTCTTGTAGAGGAATCCCGTCGCCGAGGTCGGCTCTGGTTCGGCCGGCCGACTCTGCGGTTCCTGTAGCGACAAGCTCAACCCAACCATCACAGCGATCCACCACGAAAGGGCCATTCAGTTTCTCCGCATCGAACCGGACCATAGTAAACCAGTGCCGCCGATTTGGCAGCACGGACGCGACTTGCTCCGGTGCTCCCGGCCCCCTACACTACCCGGCCCGGCGGTCATCCGGCGCGATTCGCGCACGCGGCGTATTCTGCGAATGCCCGCTACGCGGCGTCGGAACGCCGTCGGCTGACGGGCTTCCGTGGTCTGATCGTTCTCGTCGCGCGACGGGCGGGTTCGGCGGGAGGACGGGACCGTGCGATTGGCACAGGAACTGCCCGTCGAGCGGGCGGGGGCGGCGGTCGCCCATGGAGGCGGCTCAGGCCGGGCGGCGAACCGTGGCTCCCATATCTGCGGTGGAGTTGCGCGCACAGGAGATACCTCATGGCAACCATGAAGGCCGTGGTCAAGACAAAGCCCCAGCTGGGAGCCGAGTTGCAGGACAAGCCGATTCCCAAACCTCCCCACGCCGATTGGCTCGTCGTCAACGTCCGGGCCACCAGCATCTGCGGCACCGACGTCCACATCTACAAATGGGACCCCTGGTCCGATGCCCGCATCGGCAAAAAGGCCCTGCCCCAGATCCTGGGACACGAGGTGGCCGGCGAGGTGGTCGAGGTCGGCCAGCACTGCAAGCGCATCAAGGTCGGCGACTACATCTCCGCCGAAACCCACATCTACGACCCCGGCGACCTGACCAGCATGCTCGGCTCGTTCCACGTGGGCACGCACATGAAGATCCTCGGCGTCGATTTCGACGGCTGCTTTGCCGAGTACTTCGCCCTGCCCGAGTCGATCTGCTGGCCCAATGATCCGTCCATCCCGCCGGAAGTGGCCAGCATTCAGGAGCCGCTGGGCAACGCGGCCTATGCCGTGCTCGGTGAAGATGCGGACGTCGCCGGAAAGACGATGGTCATCACCGGCGACGGGCCGATCAGCCTGTTCGCCATCGGCGTGGCCCGTGCGGTCGGCGTAGCAAAGATCATCCACTTCGGCAAATACGACCTCAACATGGAGATCGCCCGCAAGATGGGGGCCGACCTCCAGATGAACACCAACGAAACGACCGGCAAGCAGCGGCTCGAATTCGTGCTCGACCACACGGGTAGCAACGGCGTCGATATCGCCCTCGAGATGGTCGGCTCGCAGAACTCGATCGAGGATTGTTTCGCCATGGTCCGCAAGGCCGGCCGGGTTACCGCCTTCGGCATCGCCGCCGAATCGCCCGTGCCGATCGACTACAACAACGGCATCGTCTTCAAGGGCTGCCAGATACACGGCATCAGCGGCCGCAAGATCTTTGATACGTGGTACCGCAACCGCAACCTGCTGGCCGGCGGACGGCTCGATCCCACCCCGGTGATCACGAATGTCTTCACCCTGTCGGATTTCAAGGCGGGATTCGACAAGATGATCGAGCGACCACGCAAGAGCGCGAAGATCGTGCTCTTCCCGGAAGAGCAGGAATATAAGGCCGCGCTGAAGCGGCTCAGCAAGTAACGCGGGCGTAGCAGGTAGGGCGGGCCATGCCCGCCGGTTCGATATAATCGCTGGAGGATTGTCGGGCACGGCCCGACCTACTCGGAACGCAACAGATCGGAGCGAGCAACATGTACGGCAAAATCAAAGACGATCTTCAGAGGGAATTGGTCTCCATCCGCGAGGCCGGCCTGTTCAAGGAAGAACGCTTCATCCTGACACCCCAGGCGGCGGACATCCGCGTCGAGTACCCGGAAGGCAGCCCGCCGGCGGAGGTGGTCAACTTCTGCGCCAACAACTACCTGGGCCTCTCTTCGCACCCGAAGGTGATTGAAGCTGCCCACGAGGCCCTGAACACGCACGGCTACGGGATGAGCAGCGTCCGCTTCATCTGCGGCACGCAGGACATCCACAGGCAGCTCGAGCAGAAGATCTCCGAGTTCTTCCACACGGACGGCACCATCCTGTACGCCGCCTGCTTCGACGCCAACGGCGGCCTGTTCGAGCCGCTGTTCACCAAGGAAGACGCCATCATCACCGACGCGCTCAACCACGCCTCGATCATCGACGGCATCCGCCTGTGCAAGGCCTCGCGCTACATCTACAAGACCAACGACATGGCCGACCTGGAGGCCAAGCTCAAGGAAGCACAGGGCGCCCGCTACCGGATCGTCGCCACCGACGGCGCCTTCAGCATGGACGGCACCGTCGCCCAGCTCGACAAGATCGTCGCGTTAGCCGAGAAGTACGACGCCCTGACCATGGTGGACGACGCCCACTGCACCGGCGTGATCGGCAAGACCGGCCGCGGCTCGACCGAGTACTGCGGCGTGCTGGGCCAGGTCGATATCATCACCAGCACGCTCGGCAAGGCGCTGGGCGGCGCGTCGGGTGGGTACACCACCGGCCGCAAGGAAATCATCGAGATGCTGCGGCAGCGCAGCCGACCGTACCTGTTCAGCAACACCGTCTCTTCCATCGTCGTCAAGGCTTCCATCGCGGTCATCGACATGCTCACCGCCACCACCGAGCTGCGCGACAAGGTCGAGGCCAACACCAAGCGCTTCCGCAAGGGCATGACCGCGGCCGGCTTCGACATCAAGCCCGGCGACCACCCCATCGTCCCGATCATGCTCTACAACGCCAAGCTCAGCCAGGACATCGCCCGCGACCTGTACGGCGAGGGCATCTACGTGATCGGGTTCTACTACCCGGTAGTCGGCCGGGGCCTGGCCCGCATCCGCGTGCAGCTCTCGGCCGGCCACGAGTTCAAGCACATCGACAAGGCCATCGCGGCGTTCACCAAGATCGGCAAGAAGTACGACATCCTCGGCAAGACCAAAGAGGAGATTATCGCCAAGTACGGCGAGTAGCGGCCTGGGGTGGTGCGGGCGTCTCACCCGCAAACACCGTCGCAGGGCAAGGAAAGCGGGACAGACGCCGATGGATCAGCGTCAAGAATCGAACCTGTCGCGTTTTCCTCGTGTCCCTCGCGGCGGAATTGGGTGTTCCCGGAATTGCTCAAGGAGATCGTCATGCCCCTCCGAATCGTCAAAGAAGGTCAGATCTACAAGCCGGTCATCGTCTGCGACCAATGTGGTGGAGCGATCACCGATGCGAGGGACGGAAACTACCACTGGAGGTCCGATGACGCGCCGGTGGGCGGAGCCGAAGTTCGCTTCACGCACAAGAACTGCTGCGATGCATTCGATCAGTTGAATCCCGACTGCGGCGCGGAGGAACTCGATTGCCTGTTGGTATACCTCGCCAACAACCTCAAACTGGATTGGGAGGCCGCGAAGAGCCGGGCGGCTTTGCTTAACTCGATTGAGTAGTGACGGCAGAGCAATCGCCCGCGAAAGAAGCGGCGCGGGTCGACAGGGCCCGAAGAGATCCGAGTTCGCTTTTCGCCCGCAGGGCGCACGATCGTTACCAGGGACTTCTAGTCCCTGGCAAGCTGGTCCACAGACCCCCTCTTCTTTCTTCTGCTTTGGGCCCGGAGGGCGGACGGAGTTGAGCCATGCCGAGCGCCTGGACGCAGAACTTCTACCACACCGTCTTCAGCACCAAGCAGCGCGCCGGACTGATTACTCCCGAGCTGGAGGCGCGCCTCTACCCATTCATCGGCGGCATCGTGCGCGATCTGCGTTGCGCGCTACTGGCGATCAACGGCACGCCCGACCATGTTCATCTGCTGGTTCGCTATCGACCGGACCTGTCCCATTCGGAACTGCTCCAGCAGGTCAAGGGCCGGTCGTTGAAGTGGATCAACGAGGCCCTTCCCCAGTTCGGGCATTTCGCCTGGCAGGAAGGGTACGGCGGATTTACGGTGAGCAAGTCGGCCTTGCCGCGGGTGCAAGAGTACATCACCGCGCAGAAGCAGCATCACCGGCGCCAGGACTTCAAGGCGGAGTTCCTGGAGTTGCTTCGCCGCCATGGGATCGAGTCTGATGAGAACGATGTGTTCCGCTGAGGTTCGTCCGCCCTCCGGGCGGAGGGGGGAAAGAAAGAGGTGGGTGGTCTGATCCCCAGGGACGTGAAGTCCCTGGCAACGGGCGTGCGCCCTCCGGGCGCGGAGAGACGCCCGGCAGTGGTCGGTCGTTTGGTTCGTTCCCCAT
>JAUWXH010000188.1 GCA_030616465.1 Planctomycetota bacterium
CGCGACCCGGCTTGAGCTCACGGTCGGCCCGGACTCGGCGACGCTCACCAAGGTGGACGGCCGGTGGCAGGGCAGCGGCGATGTGGCCGAGCTCGAGCGGCCGGCCCTTACCAACCTGCTCGAGGCCTTCGAGGACGTCAACGCAATCGACTATGTTGACGACACAGAGGATCCGGCGAAGTACGGGCTGGATGTACCGCGAGCGGTTGTCAAGGTCACGACCGCCGGTGCGGTCGCACCGGTCGAGCTGAAGATCGGTGCGAACACCTCCAGCGGCCGCAATACCTATGTGCAGCTCGCGGGTCAGCCGACGGTCATCGTGATCAGCGCCAAGCAGGCCGACCGGTTGGCGGTGACGCCGCTGTCGCTCCGCTCGCGGGAGATCTTCAGCGGCCAGCCGAAGGATATCCGGGAGATCGACGTCACCCGCGGCGAGACTCATTACGCCCTCGCGAAGGAGGGCAACGAGTGGAAGATGACCGTCCCGGCCGACGCCCCGCCCGACCCGGCCAGCATGCGCGAGCTCAGCAACGATCTGGTGCGCTTACGCGCCAAACGCGTGGTCGCCAAGGGGAATGACGCGGCGTTCGGGCTGGCCGAACCGGCGGTGGTCGTGCGCTTCAAGATGGAGGAACCGGCCCCGCCGCCGCCGACCACGACGCCAGCCAGTCAGCCAGCCACGACCCAGGCCAGTCAGCCCAGCACCGAACCGGTGCTGGTGGAACACACGCTGCGCGTCGGCCGCAAGGGCAAGACCACGTACTGCCGAAAGAACGATGACGCGTACATCTTCGAGCTCGACGAGACCATATATCGCGTGCTGACGGCCGAGCTGATCCGGCGGTCCCTATTCGATTTCAAGGGCGAAGACGTGGTGGGCTTGACGATCGAGGCGCCCGGCGGAACGCTCGAATTCGGGAAAGCGGACGACGAGTGGCGCTACCTCCCCGACCTGACCGTCGAACTGTCGCAGAAGAAGCTGAAGGATTTCGCCGGCGAGCTCGCCAAGCTGCGCGTGGAAGCCTATCTTGCTTACGGCGACGGTGACCTGGAGGCGGCCGGTCTGGCCGATGCCCCGGTGACCGTCACGCTTCGCCTCGAGGATGACCGGCAGGTCACGCTGAAGATCGACCAGGTGCGTCGCGGCGAGCTGCCGCGCAAAGCCGTGTGGGTGGAGGCCGGGCACATCTTCCTCTTGCGGCAGGCTGAGGCCGAAAAGCTCATGCGCGGGCTGGACTACTACGCCAAGCCGGAGAGCGGGGACTCCCGGCAGGAAACGAACGACTGACCTGCGGGCCGTCGATGGCGCGCCGCACGGACGCTGCCCGACCCCGCGCCGGGTCACGCTTATGGTGATCGATATCCATGGACATCTCGGGCGGCCGGGGCAGCGTGAAGCCGCTGCTGCCCTGTTGAATGAGTACATCGAAGCCTGCGGGATCGATCGGCTTCTGGTCTCCAATCTCGAGGCGGCCTCCGCCGGTCCGGACGCGGTCAACCTGGACGAGGCCACCGCCAACGTGGCTTGCCTCCAAGCGTGTCGGCAGCACAAGCGCTGGGTGCCGCTCTATTGGGTCCGGCCGGGACAGGTGGACAGCAACATCCACGCTTTTGCGGGAGCCTTGTCTACGGAGCCGTTTGCCGGCGTGGTCTTCTCGCCGGTGCTCAACAGTTTCTCCGCGGACGCGGGGTTGTTGGACCCTTATCTTTTGGTGATGGGGCGCCTTGGCGTGGCCGGTCTTTTTCACGTCGGTTCCGCCCAGAACGCCCGGCCCGCGACCGTGTATCGGCTCGCCAAACGTCACCCGAGCGTGCCGGTGGTTCTCTACGATCCTGCCGCACACGGGCTGTGGGCCGAGGCGCTCGACGTCGTCGGCCACGCCATCGACCACGAGAACGCTGATCTCTATGTCGGAACCGCCCACGCCTCGATCGGCGAGATCCTGGCGGCGGTCGGCGGCGTCGGACTCGAACGCGTGCTCTACGGAACCGACGCCCCGTGCCATCGCTCAGAGCACGCCGCACGCTGTGGATCGTTGCTGGACGGGCTGCGCGCCGCTCTGCCGGACGAGAGCGTGCGTAGGATCATCGGTGGGAACGCGGCCGCCGTGTTCGGCCATGCCGGTTCAGCGGATGCCGGTCAGTCGTGATGAGGGCTGGGCAGCGTGGCTGCTTCATAGCAACCATGCGCGAACCGGCCGGAAGACATGTCCGCTTAGAAGCGGACATATCAGCCGACGACCTGTGGGGCGGAATCACACACGGTGGTTTAGTTGTTGCCCTTCTTGCGCGGAGCCGCTGCCCGCTTGCGGGCCTGCTTGGCGGGCACGTCCAGCTTGGCGATGATCGTTTTCAGGTGCGCGTGTGCGGTGGGTGTCGCATAGGCGATCAGCGTCCCCGACGCCTCGTCCGCCACCACGGCCGCGTCAAGGTCCATCGCGCGGCCGATCTGCGTCACGGTTTCGGCCAGCGCTTCCGCCTCGGCGTGTGCCAACGTGTAGAATTGCAGCTCCGGCTCGCCTTCGTCTCCCGGCAAGCCGGCGTTCGCCGCGTTCTCGTCCATTTGTCGCGCAAGCTCGGCCAGCCCGGCGACCTCGGCCTCCGTGCCGGCGATCCAGACGGTGTTGGCGCGCTCGTCGCCTACGATGCGCACGGGCGATCGTCCCCGCGGCGGGGCCAATTCCTGTAAGTAGTCCTTCACATCGGGCGCATAGGTGTGCTTGAGTGTGACGGCCTCGCACACGTGAGCCTTGGGGGCACCGCGAGCCTCTTGCGGCTCGTCGAGCTGCGCGACCAGCTCACGCACTTTCTTCAGCACCTTTTCGTCGTCGTCGGCGACTACCAACGAGTTCGTGCCGCCTTCGACAGCCAGCAGGACGTGCCGGCCGAGGGCCGGCCGCATGGTTGACAATACGGTCATCAAGTCCCACACGCTTGTGTGCTTCACCGGGATCACGACGATCGGAGCGTTCGGCATGAACGCCTCCCGACGAGACGCCGGCCTGGCCTCTACCTGCGCGATGGCGGCCGGTTTCGCGCGTGCCCGCTCGGGCGGTTGCACCCGCTGACCGCCGCGACCGCGGCCTGGTCGTTCCTGTCCGCAGGCGAGCAGGCTGCCTGCCATTGCGATCACTACCAGCGCACTGAGTCTGCGTCGGAATGCTGCCATGATCAGCTCCTTTCTGTGAAATCCCGGGTTTTTCGCTGTTTCCAGTGCTTTTACACGCGGGACGCCGCCGGGGTTGCAGTTCCGACAGCGACGTCCGCAACCCGCCACGGTTCCACGCTCCCGTCGTGGCTGCGCCGCGTCAGCATCGGTAAACTGGGATTGTGTTAGCCGGTCGTACACGCGCTCGGGAGTATGATCGACATGGGTCAGTCCGCAGACGACAGCAAGGCAGCCAAGAAAACGGCCAAGGCCGCGGCCAAGATCGCCAAGAAGCAGCACGCGGCTTCCGCCGACAGATCCTCCGTCCTGCCCACCTCCGTCCCCACGACCGTTGAGCGCTCTTCTGAACCTACGCCGGCCGAGCGTGCCGCCGACGCTGCCGAGCGTAAGGTCCTTTGGGAGCAACGCCGGTTCTGGCTCATGGTCGTCAGCGTGCTGGTCGCCCTGACAGCGCTGCTCATAACGCTCTTTGGGGGCTGACGACCCCTCAATCACGTACCGCGGGGCCATCCCCGCCGTGTCTTGCCCTGATCCAGGTCCGGCTGCCGTGTTCACAGACCCCCGAGCCTTTTTTCTGTAAGTCTCGCGCTGGACGAGCGTCTAATGAAGGTGGCTATGGCGCACACCCTGTCAACGGCGACGGGCACGCCGTCTCATCATGGCGGCGCCGCGGAGAAGTCCCCGGGTGTGTCGCGGACCGGCTCCGAGACGGTGGAATTCGAGCGCATGGTGAGCGACCACCGTGAGCGAGTGGCACGGTTGGCTTACAGGCTGCTTGGCTGGTGTGACGATGTCGAAGACGTGGTTCAGGAGGTCTTTCTGGCCGCACTGCGGAATCTCGGGAGATTCCGGGCCGACAGCACCCGCTCGACTTGGCTCACCGCCATCACCGTCAACAAGTGTCGCAGCCATTTGCGGAGGCGTTTGCTACGGCTGCGGTTCTTCGAACGTTCCCGGCAGAGGGTCGCACGCCCGGTTGGCGGAACAGAAGAGGCTGCGCTGGAGCGCGAATCGTTCGAGCAGGTTCGCCGGGCACTGCAAAAGTTACCGGCGCGTTACCGGGAGGTCGTTGTGCTGCGATACTTGGAAGAAATGTCCATCGCCGAGATTGCTAAAGTGCTGGGAATCTCTCGGAACGCGGTCGAGGTTCGCCTGAGCCGGGCGCGGGCTCGGCTCAGGGTAGACCTGGCCGTGCTTGTTGAGCAGTAAACCATGGCGACTGATCCGCTGGAAAAGCTGTTGCGTCGGGCGGATGCGTTAGCCGGTCTCCCATCTGCTTTGCCGGCTGATTTGCCGCGTCGTGTTCGGCATCTAGCCGAGCGACGGCGGCGGGTGAGGATCGCGGGCAGCACAGCGGCGGCTGCGTGCCTCGCAGCGTTCCTGCTGTTGTATGGCGTTTCGGCCCCGCGACCCGACGGCGGTGACGGGGTCGTGCAGGTGACCCCGCAGCATGAGGCTCAGCCCGGAGAAGCGCTTGCCGATGCGGAATGGGTACGCGCCGAGATCGCCCGCCTGCGAGCGGAGGGTGATCTCCGCCTGGAAATCATCCGACGCACACTGGCCATTCAGCAGCAGCAGGCGCGCCTGGCCGACCTCGAGCGTGAACTGGCTCAGCCCGACCCGCTCCGCTTGGCTCAGGCGCGGGTGGAGGAAGCTGCCTCGATTCTGGTACATCAGGCGGATCAACTCCATCGGACGCTGAGTTCGCCCGAGGCGGCGTTCGCCAGTTATCGCCATACGATCGAACTATTCCCGCGGACACACTCAGCTCAAATCGCCCGCGCGCGGCTGGCCGAGCTGAGAGCCAAGCAAGGAGACTCGTGATGAAGTTGCTGCATGCGTACATGATGATCTGCGCCGCCACGGTGGTGTGTGCCTTCGGTACCTGTTCGGCGGCTGCGCAAGACCGGCCGAGCGAAGCGGCCAGGCCGGCCTCGGGCACTTACTCGGCCAGTTGCCTGGTGCGAATCAGCTCGGTGGGTTCGCTGACGCTCGATGACGATACAGTGGGGGCTTTGCTGAACAGCACCGGCGTGCGCAATGAAGCCTTTCGAGAAGT